>CAUWDL010000036.1:0-11057 GCA_963557285.1 uncultured Bacilli bacterium
TGTTTGAATATCAT
The DNA here is from genome assembly GCA_963557285.1 of uncultured Bacilli bacterium. Classification (GTDB taxonomy): domain Bacteria; phylum Bacillota_I; class Bacilli_A; order RFN20; family CAG-826; genus Onthovivens. The sequence goes on from CAUWDL010000036.1 coordinate 15, forward strand.
ATATACGTTTATATAATCCATCTTGTTTTATTAAATCTTCATGTTTTCCAATTTCTGAAATTTTGCCTTCATCTAATACAATAATTAAATCTGCATCCTTAGCAGTAGCTATTCTATGTGTGATTAAGAATGTTGTACTTTTAGCTGGACGTGATTTCATAGCTTTTCTAATATTAAAGTCTGTTTCGGTATCAACAGCACTCAATGAGTCGTCAAAAATTAAAATTGGAGCATCTATTAATAAGTTTCTAGCGATTGCGATTCTTTGCTTTTGCCCTCCACTTAATGTTGTTCCTTTTTCTCCAACGGCCGTATCATAACCTTTTGGGAAATTAAGAATTGAATTATGAATTTGACAAATTGAAGTAGCTGCAACCATATCATCATATTGCGCTTGCTTATTAGCTATAGTGATGTTTTCTTTAATAGTTTTAGAAAATAAAAACGGATCTTGTAAAACTATAGAAACATTATTTCTTAAATGCTTTTTTTGTATTGTGTTTATACTTTTCCCATCTATAAGAATTTCTCCAGATGTAGCGTCATATAATCGAGTTAATAAATAAGCTAATGTTGATTTTCCACTGCCTGTTTTGCCCATTATAGCTACTGTTTGACCAGATTTTACATCAAATGATACGTTATTAAGAGTTGCTATATTGTCTCCATCATCATAGGTGAAACTTACATTTTTAAATGTAACATTTCCTATGATTGCTGGAGTATCACCTGTATCAACATCTTCTATTTTCTCGTTTAAAATTAATTCAATTCTATCTAAACTAGCATTTGCTTTTGCTAAATTACTTAACACTGTTGCGACATCTCTAATTGGCCATACCATCATATTAACAAAAGAGAAACTTATGAAAAGCGTTCCAACACCGATTGTACCATTAAAACATAATATAAAGCCGACAATAGTAGTGATAGCGATTTGACCAAAAACAAAAATATCACTGCTAGAAAAAAAGAAAGAACGCAATTTTCCCCAATGTAAGTACTTTTTTATATAATCGTCTAGGTATTTATCAAATGAATTGATTTCATAGTTTTCATTATTGAACGCTTTAACAATTCTAACACTTGATAAATTCTCCTCTATCTTCGCAGTTAATTCTCCTTCACTATCATCAGCTTTTCTATAACGTTTTCTTACGGATTTAATTAAGAAAAATGAATAGATGAACATTGGTGGCATTAAAGCAATACTTATCAGAGCAATTTGCCAATTTGTAATACAAAGGAATGTGAATGTAATAAGTACAATATAAAATGTATATGCAATTAAAGATGTATCAAAAACAGCGAAGCGTACAAATGTTTGCTCATCACGAGTACATGTTTGAATTAAATCTCCGTTTTTTAAACTCTTAATTTTAGAATATGGAAGTCTTTCTATATGATTAAAAAGTACCATTGAAAGATTCTTTCTCATTGTGTTTAATGAGGTTGTCCTCATGACGAATCTTATTGCAGTTAGTCCACCTGCGATCAAGGCAAAGAGTACGATTAAAACTGCAAAAAACCATATATTGGTGCTTAAAAATTTAATCCCACCGAAACAATCAATAAAGAATACAGTTAAAAAGTTAACATCACTCCCTAACATATTAATATCTGTTATTAATGTATTAAATCCACCTAGTTTGTCTTGACATTGTAATACATCAATTAAAATTTTTGTTATGTACGTAGATGTGATAGATAAAAGGACCGCTAAAAACATTAAAACAAAGTAAAAATAATAGATAAATCTACAATCTTTGTTAATAAAGTTTATCATTTTGAAAATTCGTTTCATAATATTGCATTATACTATACTTATAGTATTTTTCAATTAATTTTGATAAAATAATTTAGGTTTAATTTATGTTAAAAAATGAGAATAATAAAAATATTGAAAAGTCAAAAATAGAAGAATCTAAAAGTGAAATAGATTTAGATAATATTGATACAGATAAAGTACTAAATGATACTAATTTATATAGAAAACCAGATGAAGAAATTAATCTTGGAGATAGCGTTAGTGAAGATGTACAAGATGAAGTAGAAAGTAAAGAGAAAAAGAAAAAGAATAGCGGAAATTCTAAGAAAAATGATAATTACAAATATATTTTGTATTTATTTCTTATTCTTCTTATTACTGGATTAGTTTTATGGTTTAATTTAACAGGTAAAACAACTGATGCAAGTGGAAACGAAATATTTGTTTATCAAACAATCGGAGAAGTATTTTCCAATATTGATTGGGGATATTTTGCGGTTTTTGTATCATTTATCATCCTTTCATTCTTAGTTTCTTCTCTAATTATATTTTTATTTGCAAGACTATACACTAGACATTATAAATATCATCAAGCTGTTGCTAATAACTCTATTGGTGCTTTTTATAGTGCTATTACTCCAGGTGCAAGTGGTGGTCAATTCGCACAAATTTATACGTTTAAAAAACAAGGCATGCCGGTCTCTAATAGCGCTTCAATTTTTGTAATGTCTTTTATAATATATCAATCTTCACTTATCATAATTGGATTAGTTTCACTTATAACAAGATTTGATCTTATTCTTGGGATTGATTCAATTCCGATTACGTTAGGTGATATAAGCTTTTCATTACCGATTTGGATATTTATATTATTTGGATTTTTATTGAATTTAACTGTAATATTTTTATTACTTTTTATGTCTTATTCGCAACATTTCTTACATTTTGTTTCGGTCACTTTAATCAGGCGGCTTTCAAAATTAAGAATTATTAAACATCCAGAAGAAAAAACCAAAAGCATACGAATTCAAGTAGAAAATTATCGCATTGAATTACGACGTTTGCAAAGCAATATACCTTTTACTATATTAATTTTTATTTTAACTTTTATAAATTTGATCATATGTCAATTATCACCATTTTTTAGTGGATTAGCGTTAAATGCATTTAATCTAAGTGATATTAATGTTCCGTTGAAAATGTATGATTGCTTAGTTAGCTTAAGCTTTCATCAAATGATAAGTGGTTTGATTCCATTACCAGGTAGTGCTGGTATTAGTGAAATCGTTTTTGGAATTTTATTTGGACCTTCTTCTGAATATTTTAGTCAAGAATTTTATAGCAAGGGTGGCCTTAATATCTTACTTTTAGTTTGGAGATTTGGTACTTTCTATATTCCATTTATTGTCAATGGAATTATTGCTGCGACTTATAAAACTAGAGGACTACCTCTTAAAGATAGAGTCATTCCCGTTGGAGATAGAAAAACGATGCTTACTATTCAATTAGAAACTTATACAGAAAGAAAGAAATCAAGTGATACAATTTTTGAAACTAAGGCACTTGAAAGAAAAGAACTATTAAGCAAGTTAAATATTAAAGAAGCATTAAAGCATAAAGAGGAAGTAAAAAAAGAAAGTTTATCGACTAAAACAATTGAAGTAGATAAAAAAGAAGATACAATTATTATTGGTGATGATGATGAACATAGCGATATTCTCTGATACATATTTACCTGAAATAAATGGTGTTGCAACAAGTGTAAATTCATTGTTTAAGCTTCTTACTAAATATGGACATAATGCATATGTTGTTACAACAAGTAAAGATAAAGAGGTTACTTTTGTCGATAATATATTAAGAGTTCCAGGATTAGAATTAAAAAAATTATATGATTATCGAGCTTCCTTCTTTTTTAATAAAAAAGCATTTGATATTTTAAAAGGATTAAATTTAGATTTAGTTCATATAAATACTGAATTTGGTATTTCTCAATTTGGTTTCATAGTTGCTAGCAACCTTCATATTCCTAGTGTTTATACTTACCATACTATGTATGAAGATTATACCTATTATGCAACTAAAGGATACTTTGATAGATTTTCTAAATGGGCAATTCGTGAATTTGGTAAATCATGTATGAATAGATGCACTGAAATTATTTCTCCATCTAATAAAACATTAACTTATATTAAGTCTATTGGAGTTGAAAAATATGTTAATGTCGTTCCTACTGGATTTGACTTTCATCGATTTTTGAAGACGCAAGAAAATTTAAATAAAACATCAGGATTAAGAGAACAGTTAGGCATTTCAAAATCAACGAAAATTTTACTTTGCCTTGGAAGACTTGCAAAAGAAAAAAGCTATGATGTATTAATTAGAGGTTTTAAACGATATATAGATGAATATGGTGATAATGATTTAATAATGCTTTTTGTTGGAGATGGCCCTGAAAAAGAAATGCTTGAACAAATGTCGTCTCAATTAAATATTTCTCAATATACAAAATTTATTGGAAAAGTGGATCATAGTGAAGTGCCAAATTATTATTTAATATCTAATTTATTTCTTAGTGCTTCAATTAGTGAAACACAGGGGTTAACATTTATGGAAGCGATGTCTAGTTGCTTGCCTGTATTATGTAGATTTGATAATAATTTAGTTGGCGTTATCAATAATAATAAAACTGGATTTTTCTTTATTGACGAGAATGATTTTGCTGAAAAGTTAAACAAAATACTTTCACTTACTACAAGTGAACTTGAGTTTGTAACTAATAATGCATTAACTTCAATCGATAAATTTTCAGAACAAAATTTTTATTCTAATATTATAGAGGTGTATAAACGTGCAATCAGAAGAAATTGGTAAAATAATTAATATAAAATTCAAAAATGATAAGGTAATCATTGAATGTGTTGGCGAAAAATTAAAGTTAGATAAGGCTATATTTGATAAACTTGACTTAAAAATTGGCGATGTTATTAATAGCAAAATAATAAAAACTATTGATAGCGAAATTTCTAAACAAACTATTTTAAAATATGCAAAAAATTTGCTTTATAAGCGCCCTTATAGTGAAAAAGAATTAATAAAAAAATTAACTTTAAAATTTGATGGTTCCAAGGAACTTAAGCAAGTTATAAGTGAATTAAGAAAAAATAATCTTCTTAACGATAGAGATTATTTGAATAATTATGTTGATTATTTTAATAAAAATTATTTTGGAAAATATTTTATTATCAATTTCTTTAAAACTAACGGTGTGAAAGATAATCTTATACAAGAACTTACGTTTGATGATAAAAATGAAAAAAATAAAGCTAGAGAATTTTTATCAACTATTAAAAATAAATATATAAGCGCTAGTTTTGCTAAGCAAAAAAGAAAAATTTATGATGTTATGCTTGAAAGAGGCTTCTCAGTTGAGACTATATTAGATGTTCTTAACGAATTGCAAATAAACGAAAGTGAAGAAAAAGAACAGTTAATTAAGGAATATAAAAAGTGCAAAAGCAAATATGACTATATTGAATCACAAGGTGTTGATAAAGAATCAAGAATTGTAAGCAAACTTATAGAATGTGGATATAGTTTGAAATTAATAAGTGAAGTGATAAATTTAGATAAGGAGGGCAAGCTTAATGATTAAAGATTTAGTAGAAGGAACAGTACTCGACAGTGCATCTTTCTTGATAAAAGATGCGATTAAAATCGATAGAGAAACAGGCTCATATATGAATTTAGTTTTACAAGATTCTACAGGAACAATCGATGCAAAAAAATGGAAAGCAACTGATGAAGATGCAAAATTACTTGAACCTGGGAAAGTAATTATTCTTTCAGGTAGAGTAAATATGTATTTGGATAAAATGCAGCTTATAATTGATCGATATTTTGTTACTAACGAGGAAAATCCTGAAGAATTTTGTATGATTTCTCCAATACCTTTTGATGAATTAAATGAAAAATTTAGAAATTTTGTTAGAAGCGTTAAAGTAAATGATTTGAAGATGATTCTAAATGAGGTTTTTAAGAGATATAGTATGCAATTTTTAGCATATCCTGCAGCTGTAAAAAATCATCATGAGTTTTATCATGGCTTATTACATCATTCTGTTTCAATGTGCGAAATTGCGGATTCAATTGCTTCTCATTATAAAGATGTCAATAGAGATTTACTAATAAGTGGATGCTTATTACATGATATTGGAAAACTTTTTGAATTAAGTGGTGTTGTTGCTACTAAATACACTACAGAAGGTAATTTACTTGGACATCTTACTATTGGTATGAGTTTAATAAGAGAAATCGCGAAAGAATTAGATATAAAAAGTGATTATCCTATTTTACTAGAACATATGATTTTATCTCATCATGGAAAACTAGAATATGGAGCTTGTGTTTTGCCAGAAACTAGAGAAGCTTTACTTCTTTCGATGATTGATGATATGGATGCGAAAATGATGATACTTGATAAAGCTTATAATGGTGTGAAAAAAGGTGAATATACTGAGCGAATTTTTGCACTAGATAATAGAAGCTTTTATAAAGGAAATTTTTAATATGAGTGAAAACAATAATAAAAATGAAAATAGCGTAACGCCAGAAAAAGAAAATTGTTTTAAAAAATGGTTTAATAAAACTAAAAACGATGTAAAAGATTCTATGCTGGAAAGCAAGATCGAATCAACTTTTAATAAGAATAATATGCAATTTACTATCGGTACTTATAATAAAGACGCTTTAATTCAAACTACAAAATGCATTTTTGGTTATTTTGATAAAGATGGTACATTTGTTACTTTTGGAGATAATGATTTTGCACCTTTTTCTATTTTTGTTAATGATAAAACAAATGATGCTTATATGATTGTGGAAAAAGTCGGACCAACACCTATTGAAATTAATGTTGATGATATTAAATATATAAGAAGCGGTACACGTTTTAATGTTTCTCAAGAAGTAAAAGAAGTTAATGTTGTAAAAATTAATGGTAAGTTTTATCTTTACGAAGGCAAATAATTAGATAATATTAAAACTCTATACAACTTTAATGTTTTCGTATTACCAAGAGTGTATAGAGTTTTTCGGTTAAAAAGATATATCGTTTAATAGTTATAATAATCTATTTGTTTCTTTAAGCATGTTTCGTTATTGTCGCTTGTGGAATAAATATTTATATTTTTGTTGTTAATTTCAGCGCTAAAGGATATGTTTTCATTGAAATAATAAGTACTCATTGACTCATAAAAACTAAAAGAAATTAAGAAAGATCCTTTGCTGAAAATTATTGAATCTTGATTCCGTTTATATTTATATGATGAGTCTACAGGAGTGATAGTTAAATCTGAATTATATATTGGATTCGAATTATAATTATTACTATCAAAATAGATCTTTGATTCATTATTTAATGTTAATGTATAAGATATCATTGATGTATTTTCTGGAACTTCAGATTGAACATAACTAGATAACTCAAATGTATAGTCACGATCTTCACTATCTTTTTTATCCAACTAATATCTAGTGGTAACAGGTATGCCTTATTGTTTTTTAAGTAAACTTTGGCGTGATCTATATGGTCAGTATTTCCTAAAACTTTAATCTTCAAAATAAAATTATTGTTGCTAATATTTTCTACTTTTAATGTCTGAGAATTAATTAGATTATTTTTATCAAATAGCTCTATTTTATCAATATCGGTATCTTTAAACTTTTCATTAAATTTTAAAGGCAAGGAAAATATAAATTCATTTTTATTTAAACATTCATAAGATAAATAGATATCATTCTCGCCTAAAAACGGCAGTTTCAATGATAAATTATCGGAAATAATATACTGTGAGTCGCATGATGACAATAAAAACAATGCGCCTAAAATAATTATATATATTTTTTTCATGTTATTAGCCTCTTTCGTTTATGAAATTATTGTAATCTTCTAGCGTCTTAAAATATTTAACTTCACATACTAAATTTTTAAAATTATCAGGAATATTTATTTTTATCAAAAAATCTTTTCTTGAATCTTCTTTAGATGAACTAAATGTATATAAATATTGTGTGCAATTAATCGCTTCGTATACGTCTGCATAATATCCAACTTGATCTTTATTTTTAACATCTATGGTGATTTTTGTAGTTTCCGTATGTTGCGCATTTGTGTTAATTGTTAGTCCACTTTTTAATAATGGAATTTCAGTAAGTAAAATACGAAAATATGGCTCGCTTTCTTTAGGAGAAATATTATTTTTAAGAAATTGATTATATATATTCTTGTAAATTGTTTTATAAGAATATTGTTTCATGGTGTATGTTTTCTTCATACCGATATTTAGATACTGAGCATCCGAATAATTTAATAAAATATTAGACTCGTCACTTTTAGTTACTTCGTAATCAATTTTAATTTCTTCTCCTGTGTTAATATCTATTTTGTTAGCACTTAATGATAATACTGATGAGAATACACTTAACAATATTAGTGGGTTTAATGTGTTATTCATAATGCACCTAATTTATACCTTTCACAAAAATTTGCATAATCATCCAACGTATCAAAATGTACACATTCTAAGTATGTTTTATGATAATCTTTCGGCAATTTTACGTGACAATCTACATCTTCATCTAAAAGAAGAGTTTGATACATTTCCATTTGACCGTAGTTAGCAATTACTCTATGCTGATAGTAACAGTAAGCATCGTATGCGCCATCACTAAATCTAAACATTGCATAATAACCAAATTTATTATTTACGCCATCGACATAATGGTGAATAGTTGTGGTTGTTGAATTTGAATTTGCAAAATAAAAAGTATTTTTATGTTGCTCGCTTATGTTAGTGCCTAATTCTTCTCCTATTTCGAAAATTGTTTGAGACCCGATTTTCACACTTTCTACAGTTGATAATGATGTGGTTATGAGCTTTGTTTCTGAATAACTGACGTCTGAAGTATCTTCTACTTCGAATGATACATCTCCAACTTTAATCATTTTTGTTTGGATATGCTTTAATACCTGATGTCATAAAAATAGCATTTTCAGCTTTGTCATTTTTAGCATGATAATTTGTTTTTATTGGTGTTAAAGACATAGAAACTCACGATAATAATAATATTGATTCTTGTAGCATAAATTATTGCCTCCTTTTTTGCTTTGAACTATTATTATTTTTTTAGTTTAGGAATAAGCTCTATCCTTATAATTATATTTTATCATTGATATTTCTAAATTCAATGTGCGCCAAACTTAAAAATATTATATAAATATTGTTTTTTGCAATATTTATTTTGTATGTATTGCAAAAATAAATATTAATATTAAATTTAAAAAAAGCTAGATAATGTAGTTTTATCTAGCGAATTAGTTTAAATAACTGTTTAATTTTTAAAACTTTATTTTAAAGAAGCTTTCAATTCTTCAGCAAGAGCTGGTAAATTTACATCTTTTAATTCTTTTAATTCTTTTAATTCTAATTTAAATCCATCAGTTGCGGTATAACGAGGTATTACATGAACATGAAAATGAGGAACTTCTTGTCCGGCTGCCTTGTAACAGTTAGTTAAAATGTTTACACCTTTAGCACCTAATTGTTTAATATGAACTTGGCCTATTCTTTGAGCTAAATCCATAACTTTATGCATGATTTCTTTAGGGACACTTAAGAAAGTTTCATAATGTTCTTTTGGAATGATAAGTGTATGGCCATATGTTACTGGATTAATATCTAAAAAAGCCATAACATCGTCATCTTCGTAAATAATTGTTGAAGGTATAGTTTTATTTGCTATTTTACAAAATATACAATTTGAATCAAATTTCATATTAATCTCCTTAAATAAACAAACAACCGCTTTAAATAAAGCGGTTGTTTATAAATAAACTATTCAAATAATCTTGGGAAAGTTTTAACAAAGTAATCATAAACATCTTGATCGTGATAGTTAATGTTACATTGTTTGAGGAAATAAATCATAGCGTTGGTTGTATATGTTGAACCGCTTGCAAGGGTATAACCAAATTCTCTTGATTTTTCTTCAATAATATCTTTCTCTTCTTTAGTTTGATTTTCTTCTTTAATAGCTGCTGTATCTGGAGAAATTATATCCTCGACTTCGATGATATAATAATTTCCACTATCTTGCCATAAAACTGAATCGACAGCTGAATTGAAACTATCGTTTTTAAGTAAGTATTTGTTTGTGTTCCCGATTTCATATAAAGAAGTACCGAGATATTGCTTTTTATCTGCGTTATCTGAATGTGCTGAACTCCATTCTGTTACTAATGCGTATGAGAATAATTTGTTCTTAATAGTTTCAGGTAATGAAGAAGTTTCAGAAGTTTGCCATCCATATGTTGTATAGTCAGCAACTTTTATAGCGTCTTCTTGAATTGATAATCCAACGATTGGATCGTAAGAATTATTGTCAATTTTCGTAAATTTGTCATAATTCGTTGTATTGTTTGTTGAAATATCATTTGTTAATGTTGAATATTCTTTTACTAAATCTGCATATGGAGTGTTTTTATAATACTCAATAGCTTTTGACTTGTAATTTTGAATATATCCTTCATGTGCTTGTCCGCTAGCATTTACTGATGGATTAGCATTTGTTTTTTCTCCGAATGTATTTTTTGCTAAATCAAACGCTTCTCCAGAATCTTTAATTGAAGAAGGGATTCCTTTCAAAGCATTACTTGCAATATCGAATTTACTTGAAGTGTAATTTTCGTCAATCGTTGTTTGAGTAGAAGGAATGCCTGTAAAATCTTTTGTTACAAATTCTTTAAAGAATCTATCGCCATCTTTACTTGCATTATTTGCAATTTGAATATAATTAACTTTTCTTGTGCTGTTACTGCCAATAGCATTATATTCTTCTTGTAAAACATATTGTTCTACAAGCAAGTTTTTCATGATTGTTGGCATAATAGCTTGGTTGATGTAGTCAGTATAGCATGATAAATGTAAAACTTTTTGAATGTTTTCAATTCCAGATTCAGAATTTACATCATATTTTGAATCAATTAATATACCATTAGTAAATCCGTCTACAATTAATGATTCTTCGTTATCGCTAAAACCGTTAAATGTGTTATCAGCAGTGATGTAATGCTTTGTATAATCTGGAGCTTCGCTTAAAACATCTCCAATTTTTTTGCCTTCTTTTTCAACACTTCCGTCTGCAAATGTTACCTTGTATAACTTTTCGTCAATATTTCTTGCGTATAAAACTTCATAAAAACGGTTATTTCTTTT
>CAUWDL010000037.1:0-10981 GCA_963557285.1 uncultured Bacilli bacterium
GATACTGAAGTGGATAGAACAACTCAAATTTTACTTACATATAGTAATGGCATTACTGCGAATTTATTTACTTCTATTGAAGGATTGAGCACAAAAAATGCTATTATTTATGGTACTGATGGAATGATAAAAGTGGATAATGTTAATAATCCGATGTTAGTAGAAATATATAAAGTGAATAGTAATAATACGTATACTTTAACTAATCAATATGAATTTAGTCACACTGCAAACGGATATGAATATGAATTTATAGACGCTATTAATGATTTAAAAAACCACCAAATAGAATCTAACTCAATGCTTCATAGTGAGAGCTTAAAAATTATGAACTTAATAGAAAACATTCAAGAAAACTCTATTAAAGTAAAAAATAGTGAATAATTAGTAATTATTTAGTAATATTATAGTTGTTTCGGAGGTAATAAAAATGAACTACAACAAATATATTGATAACACATTATTAAAGGCGGATGCAAAATTAGAAGATATTAAAGCACTATGTGAAGAAAGTAAAGAATACGATTTTAAATCAGTTTGTATCAATCCTGCATTCATTTCTAAAGCGAAAGAATTCTTAAAAGGAAGCGACGTTTTAATCTGCACAGTTATTGGATTCCCTTTAGGAAGCATGACAACAGAAGCTAAAGTATTCGAAACAAAGGATGCTATTGAAAAAGGAGCAGATGAAATTGATATGGTAATCAATATTAGTGCTTTAAAAGATGGTAATGATGATTATGTTAAAAACGAAATTGCTGCAATTAAACAAACTTGTGGCAAACATACATTAAAAGTAATTATTGAAGCGTGTTTATTAACTGATGAAGAAAAGGTAAGAGCATGTGTGGCCGCAAAAGAAGCTGGTGCTGATTTTGTAAAAACTAGTACTGGATTTTCAAAGTGGGGCGCTAAAGTGGAAGATGTAGTCTTGATGAGAAAAACTGTTGGACCAGATATGGGTGTCAAAGCAGCTGGTGGAGTTAGAACACACGAAGAAATGCTTGAAATGATTGAAGCTGGTGCAACAAGAATTGGAACAAGCAAAGGCTCCGCATTAATGAAATAAATTTTTTATTTACATATTTTCATATTTTGTGTAAAATAAACAAGCGTTAAAAGATTGGAGGTGAATCAGGATGTCTAAAGTAGTTATTAGAGAAGGCGAAACTCTTGATGAAGCATTACGTAGATTTAAAAGACAAGTCAACAAGGCTGGCACTATCCAAGAATGTAGAAGAAGAGAATGCTTTTTAAAGAAAAATCTTAAAAGAAAATTAAAAAGCGAAAACGCTCGTAAAAAATACAGATAAAAAATGTCACTCATCATCGAGTGACATTTTATTTTGAAATTTTTCTCACTTTGTTCTTTTGTGTAAATGAAGGAGGAACAAAATTGAGATATTACGTTAAACAAATAGGAACAAAAGATTGTGCAATGGCGTGCTTGAAAATGCTTCTATCAATCATTTACAGATCTAATAAATTTTTATATTATCCTCAATCAACAAAAGATGCTGCTTACTCATTACAAGAAATCATTAATTATGCCAATTTAGAAGGTGTAACGTTGAATGGCTTTAAATATAACGATAAAAAAGCCGTTTTTAATACATTTAAGTACCCGAAATTATGTGTTATGAATAATAATGGCACTTTGCATATGGTTTTAGTTAAGAAGTACACAAATAGAAATGTATTGGTTTATGATCCTAAAAATGAACCATATCGGATCAGCAAAAAGAACTTTATAGAAAAATGGAATGGCGAAGCACTAGAGGTAGATAAAGTTCGTGGGTCTAATTATAAAAATACTTTTAAGTCTCCGATATCGATTTTTAATAAAATAATGTTAGTGTTACTACAACTCTTGAGCGCAGCCTTTGCTTTACTTGCAATGTTTTTTGTTGATTCTCAAATTAAATTCGTTGTGCCTGTTATTTTATTTTCAGCTTTTGCAATTACTGAGATAATATATAAACGTTTTTTGATAGTAACGATGAAAAAATTTGACATAGAAATGATAGATAAAATTTATGATGACAATCCCAAACTAATAAGAGAAAAAATTGAAGATATTAATAAATTCAAGACGTTAGCGATTGGAAAACCTATAGAAGTTGTTAATTCTATAGTCATTCTATTTGCTGGAATGACTATTGTTGGGATCAATAGCTATTTAAACATTTTAAATGTTCTTTTAATAATTGTTATTCGCGCAATTTTCGATATCGTTGAAAATAGATATTTCCTTTATAAACAAAATAATACAAATTTAAAAGAACAAGAATTACTAATGTCTAGAAGTAAAGATGAATTTAAAGAAAGATTTTCTGAATTGCAAAAACAAGTGTATATAAAAGCATCATTCTTAAATTATAAAAGTTATATTATTATATTTTTAATCGGAGTAATTTCGTTAGTGTACTCTGCCTTCGCAAACGAGATATCTATAAATTTTATAATTTTTCATATATTCATTTACTATTATATAAGTAATGGTGCAGCAAAACTCTTGAATATTTATCTTCATAATGATGAATATATTCAGTCGAAATGTTTATTTAAGTATTATTGCAATGATTTATAGAAAAAGAGTGAAAAATATTGCTTGTTATTTGCAAAAATATTCTTTAGTTAATATTTTCATGCTAAAATATTATTATGATATTAGATTTTAATAGTGAAATTTCTCAAGATGTCAGTGAATACGAACCAATTTATGAGAAATTATTTGAAAAGACAATTAAATTATTAAATGTAAAAGAAAACTGTATGATGAGTGTTACGTTTGTTTCAAAAGAGGCGATACATCAAATCAATAAAGAGTATAGAAAAATTGATAGACCTACAGATGTCATTAGTTTTGCTTTTTTAGATGATGCAGCGGAAAAAGAAATAAAAGGAGATATTCCACTAGATCTCGGTGAAATCTATATTTGCTATGATGTTGCAAATGAAAATAGAAAAGTTTATGGGAATTCTATAAAACGTGAAATATGTTTTTTGTTTGTACATGGTTTATTACATCTTCTTGGATATGATCATATGACTAAAGAAGATGAGGAAATTATGTTTCCACTACAAGAAAAAATTTTAGAAGGAGAATTATAATATGACTAGAGATGAATTAATTCTTAAAGCCATAGAAGCTAGAGAGAACGCATATGTACCATATTCAAAATTTTCTGTAGGCGCAGCTGTGTTAACTACTAATGGTGATGTTTATTTAGGATGTAACATTGAAAACGCGTCATATGGATTATGCATGTGCGCAGAAAGAAACGCACTTTATAATGCGTATTGCCATGGTGTTACACAAGATGATATAGAAGCGCTAGCGATTGTAGCAGATACAGAACTTCCAGTTTCTCCTTGTGGAGCTTGTAGACAAGTTATTAATGAACTTTTTCCTAAGAATGTTCCTATTTATTTAGCTAATTTATCTGGTGATGTTAAAGAGACTACAATAGAAGAACTTTTGCCGTATGCATTTGATAGTGAGGATTTATAGAGATGAAAAGTGGATTTGTTTGTCTTGTTGGACGTTCTAATGTAGGAAAGTCAACTATATTAAATAGGATTATAGGTAAAAAAATTTCTATTGTTTCTCCAAAGTCACAAACAACTAGAAATTCTATACAAGGAATTTATAATGATGACGAAAGTCAAATAGTCTTCATTGACACGCCAGGTATTCATAAGCCTAAAAGTGTACTTGGAGAACAAATGGATAAAATATCATATTCTTCTATTAGGGATTGTGATTTGGCTATTTTTGTTGTTGATGCAAGTAAGCCTTTTAATGATGGAGATCAATATCTTTTAAATCATTTAAAGTTTGATTGTAAAGTTGTTATAGTATTGAACAAAATAGATGAAACAAATGTTGAATTAGTTAAACAACTCAATGATATTTATAAGGAACATTACAAGCCAATTAAAATATTACAAACGTGTGCTTTTGATGGTTTCGGAATCGAAGACCTTATTAATACAATTAAAGATAATTTAGATGAAGGACCTCAATATTATGATGTTACTCAAACAACTAATAAGGATATTGGTTTTAGAGTTCAAGAGATAATTAGAGAAAAAATGCTTTTACTATTGAAAGAAGAAGTTCCACATTGTACGACAGTTGTTTGCGAGCAAATCGATGATTCAGAATATCCTACGATTATTTATGCTAAGATTGTTGTTGAAAAAGAATCTCAAAAAGGAATCGTAATTGGTAATAGAGGAAAAATGATAAAACGTATTGGAACTTATGCGCGTCAAGATATTGAAAAAATGCTTGGGAAGCATATAAATTTGCAACTTTCTGTTCAAGTAGTAGAAAATTGGAGAAATTCTAGTAGATTTTTAGTAAAAAACGGTTTTAACTCTTAATGAAAACTATTCAAGGAATTGCTATAAAATGCACAAGATATAGAGATAATGATGCTATTATCTCTATTTTAAATAATGATAATTTAACAAATATAATTATTAGGGGTGCGTATTCTAAAAATAGTAGATATTTGGTTTTCGCTAAGACTTTTTATAAGGCTGAATTTGAAGTTTATGAAGGAAAGACTAGATATTTAAAATTAAAAGACGCCAAAATTATTGTTGATTATAATTATTGGTTTGTTACTAAAAATAAAATAATTACGCTTCAAATAATTGAAGAATTTTTTAATAAAATCTTTAATAAAGATCAATGCAAGATATTTTATATGTTAATTAATTTAACATTAAACAATATTATGAATTCCAATAAGGATGAAATTTTTTTAACGTTACTATTTGTTTATGGATTAAAAATTTCGGGATATCAAATTAATATATGCGATGAAAAAAATGTACTACAATCGTGTGGCTATTCAGTGCGTGATTCGCGATTTGTTGAGGAATTAGATCAATATTGCTTTCCGCTCAACAAAGATGAAATTAATTTTTTAATTTATTCTTTTAAAAATAAATATGCTACAGTAGTAAAAAACATAGACTTTTTTAATATAAACTGGATAAAAATAATTCGATTACTAGCTTACCAATTTGAATATTATAGTGAAGATAAATTAATATCTATATCTTTGATTTGATATACACTCTTAGTAGGTTGACAAACTATATATGCTGTATAATACTATTTAAGATAATTTAGTATATTTTGGTTAATTTTTGGTATAAAATTTAATTTTTTAAATGAAGCTTAAATTATTTTTTGTGGAGGTAAGAAGATGGATAATAAATTCGAGACTATCGTGACACATTTACAAACCACTGGTTATGTGTTTCAAGGCTCACAAATATATGGTGGATTAAGTAATTCTTGGGATTATGGTCCTTTAGGTAGTGAGTTAAAAAATAATCTAAAGGAACTATGGTGGAAGAAGTTTGTGAATGAGTCTCCAACAAATGTTGGCATTGACGCTAGCATATTAATGAATCCAAAAGTTTGGCAAGCAACTGGACATATTTCTACTTTTAATGATCCTTTAATCGATTGTAAGCATTGCCGCGCAAGACATAGAGCTGATGATTTAATAGCAGATCAATTTCCTGAAGTTGATGTTAATGCAATGTCAATGGAGGAAATGAACACGTTTATTAAAGAAAATAATGTTGTTTGCCCTTCGTGTGGAAAATCTAATTTCACTGATGTTAGGCAATTTAATATGATGTTTAAAACACATATTGGCGTAACGGAAGATTCAAAAAGTACTGTATACTTAAGACCTGAAACTGCACAAGGTGTTTTTGTTAATTTTAAAAATGTTCAACGTGTGACTAGAAAAAAATTACCACTTGGTATTGCTAATGTTGGTAAATCGTTCAGAAACGAAATTACTCCTGGTAATTTTATTTTTAGAACTAGAGAGTTTACACAAATGGAACTTGAGTTTTTTTGCAAACCAGGAACTGATTTGGAATGGTTCAACTATTGGAAGACTTTTTCAATAAAATTTGTTGAATCTTTAGGAATTAAAGATGAAAACCTAAGATTTAGAGATCATGAACCTGAAGAGTTAGCATTCTACTCTAAAGCAACCACTGATATTGAATACAAATTTCCATTTGGATGGGGCGAAATTTGGGGAATCGCTGATAGAACTGATTATGATTTAAAAAGACATCAAGAATTCAGTGGTGAATCTCTTGAATATTTAGATCCAGAAACAAATGAAAAATATGTTCCTTACTGTATCGAACCAAGCTTAGGGTTGGACAGATTATTTTTAATGGTTGTCACTGATAGTTACGATGAAGAAAAAATGGAAAATGGTGAAATAAGAAAAATAATGCATTTAAAGCCATTCCTTGCTCCTTACAAAGCGGCAATCTTACCATTAAATAATAAATTAAGCGAAAAAGCTCTAGAGGTTTTTAACGGATTAATTCCTTATATCAGAGTTAATTACGATACGACTGGTAGTATTGGCAAACGTTATCGTAGAAATGATGAGATCGGGACACCTTATTGTATAACTATTGATTTTGATACGTTAGAAGATCAAAGTGTTACAGTTAGAGATAGGGACACAATGAAACAAGAACGTGTTAAAATCTCTAATCTTAAAGATTATTTAATGGAGAAAACTTTTTATAGATGAGTTCAAACATTATCGCATTAGCTGATGAAGTGAGCAAAAGTGCTGACATAGTTGAAGTAATTTCACATTTTATTAAGTTAGAGAAAAGAGGAAAAAACTATGTTGCACTTTGTCCTTTTCATGATGATCACTCATTAGGTAATTTTAGTGTTAATAGAGAAAAAGGACTTTTCAAATGCTTTGCGTGCAACTCTGGCGGCAATGCTATTACTTTTGTTCAAAAATTTACAAATTGTTCATTTAGTGAAGCTGTTAAAAAAACTGCTGAGATTATAGGATTTAAAGATGATAGGCTCAAATCTATTTGTTCTAACAAACCTATAGATAAAAAAACTGAAGTATTGTTTAATTGTTTAAATGACATTGCTAACTTTTATGAAGCAAGTTTGTATCAAACTACCGATGGAAAAGAAGCACTAGAATATTTATATAAAAGAGGATTAAATGATGAAATAATCCATCAATTCAGAATAGGCTATGCACAAAGCAATGGTGAGAATATTATTAGTTTTTTATTAAAAAAAGATTACTCTTTAGAAACTATTAGTCAAACTGGTATTTTGGATTTAAACAAGATACCATACTCAGACACCAATCGTGGCCGTATAGTTTTTAATATTTTGAATAAGGAGGGAAAAATTGTTGGCTTTAGTTGTCGAAAGTTTAGATTAAATGATAACAGTAATGCTAAATACATAAATACAAGTGCGACAAAATTATTTAATAAATCTGACACATTATATAATTTTTATAATGCTAGTTTAGAAGCTAAAAAAGTTGGATACGTTTATTTATGTGAAGGATTTATGGATGTAATTGCTTGCTGTCGAGTAGGTGTTAAAAGTGCTGTTGCGTTAATGGGCACAGCCTTATCAAAAGAAAATTTACAATCCTTATTGTATTTAAAGTGTGAAGTAAGAATTTGCTTAGACTTAGACAATCCAGGTCAAATTAATACATATAAAGCCATGCAAGTATTAGAACAATACGGAATACAATATCGTGTTGTTAATAATGATGTAGATTTCCTTGAAAAAGATTCTGATGAAATATTAAAAAAATATGGTGATGAAAAATTAAGAATTTTTTTAACCGATTTAGTCAGTAAGATAGAATGGCTATTTAATTTTTATAAGAGAACTTACGATTTAACAAAAGATGATGGAAAAAAGAAATTTTTGAATAATATTATTCCATTCATCGCTAATATAAACGATCCAGTTGATTATGAAATTTACAAAAATAAAATATCTCAAGTAACTGGATTTGATTCATCACTGATAGAAAAATTAATTGTCAGATATCAGAAAAAAGTTAAAAAATCAGAGCATAAAGACGAGCCTAAGCAAATAACCAAGATTGATTTTGATAAAGAAGAATTCAAAAGGATTAATGCTCATTTATCTAGATTGAATCTTGCTGAAAGAAGATTGATTGGTTATATGCT
The DNA here is from genome assembly GCA_963557285.1 of uncultured Bacilli bacterium. Lineage (GTDB taxonomy): Bacteria > Bacillota_I > Bacilli_A > RFN20 > CAG-826 > Onthovivens. The sequence goes on from CAUWDL010000037.1 coordinate 8,050, forward strand.
TGAAAATAAAGAAGCTTTTAGAATATATCAAGAAAAACTTGGTTATATTGTAGATCCTTCGTATAAGCACATAGTTGCTGCTATTGAAGAATATATGATTCAAGTTGGAAGCACTATAGATTATAATGTAAATAATTTATTGAATTTTATTAGTGATGAAACGTTTGTTATAGATAATAAAGACGAAATTAAAAGTGAAATATCAAATATTTCGCTAGAAAATCAATTGCTACCACCATATAAAGAGGAAAATGTAGAAGAATTGATCGATACGATTAAACTAGAAAAAGAAAAAAAGCAAATCAATACTGTCGCAACAGCATCTATTAAAGGAGAGAGTGCTGTTCAAAAGGCATCTAGACTTGCTGTGTCAGTTTCAAAACTGAAGCATCTAGTGAAAGAAAGTGACAAAAAAAGGAGGTAATTTTATGGCGCAAGCTAAAAAAGTATCAAAAGAATTAAATGTGGAATTAGAAAACGAAGATTTTGAAGAACAAAAAAATAATGATAATATCATTATTTCTGATGATGAAGAAAGCTTAAAAACTTTAGATCAAATTATTAAAGAATTTGAAGTTAAAGGCAAAAGCACTAAAACTTTCGATCAAGATGAATTTCAAGATGAGACATCTTATCTTGATCTCGAAGATGGCGACTATGAAAAAGTTTGTGAACATTTTAAGAGATTAGGCTATCAAATTACAGGTTCATGTAATGATCAAGAAAGCTTAGATGATGTTGATATACCTGATAATTTTAGTGAAGAAGATTTAGTTAAGGATGATGATGATTTCGATGATGATATGGTTACTGATTCTGAAGAAAGCCAATATGATGTTGATAATATCGAAACAATCGAAACTAGCGATGTTAAAGTAAATGATTGCGTTAAACTTTATTTAAAAGAAATTGGAAGAGTCCCACTTTTAAAACCTGATGAAGAAACCACACTTGCTAAGACAATAGCTGAAGGGCAACCAAGAGCAGCAAAAGCTGCAAAAGATAAGCTTATAACTGCAAACTTACGTTTAGTTGTTTCTATAGCGAAGCACTACATTGGCAGAGGAATGCAATTCTTAGATTTAATTGAAGAAGGTAATTTAGGATTAATGAAAGCTGTTGAAAAATTCGATTATACAAAAGGATTTAAATTTTCAACATATGCTACTTGGTGGATTAGACAAGCGATCACTAGAGCAATAGCTGATCAAGCGCGTACAATTAGAATACCTGTCCATATGGTAGAAACAATTAATAAGATTACAAAAACTCAAAGACAATTAACTCAAGAACTAGGAAGGGATCCAACTGAAGAAGAAGTTTCTGCTAAATTAGATGATCCGTCATTAACTCCAGAAAGAATAAGACAAATTACAGGACTTGCACTTGAACCAGTTTCATTAGAAAGTCCAATTGGAGAAGAAGACGATTCACATTTAGGAGATTTTGTCGAAGATAAAGATAGTGTTTCTCCAACAGAATATACAACCAAATCACTTATCAAAGATGCTCTATATAGCGTAATGAATGATTTAACAGATAGAGAAGAAAGAGTTTTAAGACTAAGATACGGATTAGATGACAATAGACCTAGAACATTAGAAGAAGTTGGAAAAGAATTTGGTGTCACAAGAGAAAGAATAAGACAAATAGAAGCTAAGGCTATTAGAAAATTAAGACACCCTAATAGAACTAAAAAATTAGATGATTTTCATTAATAATTATGATTTCGAATAGACTACTCGCTATAGTTAATCTTATAAAAAACGATAACAATATTGCAGATATCGGTAGTGATCATGGATATGTTCTGATAGAACTTAGAAAAAAAGGCTTTAAAAGCAATTTATTAGGTGTAGAAAATAAGGTTAATCCATATAACAGGCTAATAAAAAATATAAAACTTTCTAATTTTAGCGATATTGATGCAAACTTATCTGACGGTTTGGATATGGTTAGCGCACAATATCACACAATTATATTAGCTGGAATGGGTTTCAACAATATTGTTACTATTATTAGTAAAAATATTGCTAAGCTTAAAAATATCACAAATTTTATTATTGATGCTCATACTGATAAAGGAAAAGTACGAGATTATTTTTCGAGCCTAGGCTATAAGATTGAAGATGAAACTATAGTTTTTGAAGATAATATTTATTACGATTTAATAAATTTTGTGAAGTGTCAAAATAGCCCAAATTACACTAAAGAAGAATTAGAATTTGGACCAATTAATTTAATTAAGAAAGAAGATTCGTTTATTAATATGATTAAATTCGAGATTGAAAGAAATAAGATGCTTATTAGTAAATTAAATTCTGAAAAATGCAAAAGTAAAATAAAAAATCTGGAATCTCGTAATTTATATTTGGAAGGAATTATATCGAAATGAAAACAAAATCTTTGGTTTCAAAATTATCAAGAAAATATCCTAAAAGAAACGCTCAATGGTATGATTATCCAGGGTTGCAAGTATCGCATTTTAGAGATGAGACAAAATGCGTTTTATTGTGCCTTGATTTTGATTCGGATGTTTTTAAATATATTAAGGATAATAATCTTGAGAATAAAATTGATTTAATAATAACTCATCATCCTTTTATATATGGAAAGAGAAAAGAAGTTTTAGAAAATGATTATTTAAAAGAACAACTAGTTGAAGAACTTGAAAAACTAAATTTACCTGTCTTAAGTTTTCACACTAATTTCGATAATGCTGATGATGGTATGAATGATGTTTTAACTACTTTGCTAGAACTTAAAAATGTAAGAAAACTTGTCAGTGATAAAGCTGCACGCGGTGGCGATTTACCTAAAACCATGACTCCTGAAAATTTTGCGAAATATGCTATAAATAAGCTAGGTGTTGATTATGGCTTATTAATGGACTATGGCGTAAAAGAGATTAAAAGTGTTGCGATTGTTGGAG
>CAUWDL010000038.1:0-10847 GCA_963557285.1 uncultured Bacilli bacterium
TCAACTTCGTTTCTAGAAATGTTTGATAAGATTATTGGATTAAAATATTTAAAGGTGTGTCATTTAAATGATTCTATGAATCAAATTAATTCGCACAAAGATAGACACGCAAATATTGGATTCGGAACGATTGGTTTTAAGACACTATACGAATTCGCTCATAATCCAATAATAAAAGGTGTCCCTAAAATCTTAGAAACACCATATATAAATGGCAAATCGCCATATAAGTTAGAAATCAAAATGCTAAAAGAAAATTATTTTGATAATAATTTAAGTGAGAAATTATAATTTTTCAATTTCTTCAAACAAAGCGTTTAGAGCTTGCGATTGAGGCACTGTTTTAATAATAGTGCCTTTTTTGAAGACAATAAAGCAGTCTTTTCCTCCGGCTAATCCGATATCTGCGTTTTTGCCTTCGCCAATGCCGTTAACAACACAACCCATAATTGCTACAGTAATGTATTTTTTGTGTTTAATTAAATACTCTAAAACAGCATCTGCAATAGTGGCAGTATTTGAAACCTGACATCTACCACAAGTTGGACAGCTAATGATTGTTGGATATTGAGGGTATAGTCCTAAATCGTGTAATAATCTAACACAAGTTTTTATTTCTTTTTGTGGATTATGAGTTAATGAAATTCTTATTGTAGATCCGATTCCTTCCAAAATGAGTGGTGCTAATGCGCTTACTGATCTAATTATACCAATTTCATCATATCCACTTTCAGTAACACCGATGTGTAAAGGATAATTAGTCTTCGTAGAAATTAATCTATATGCGTTTAATGTAACTATTGGATTAGAAGCTTTTACACTAATAACTAAATTATAAAAATTATATGACTCAAAAATTTTCACATACCTAAGTGCACTTTCTACAAGTTTTTCTTCTTCACTTAATGAACAGTTATTTGCTAAATCTTTTTCTAATGAACCTTTGTTTACGCCTATTCTTATAGGAGTATTTTGTAATTTACAGGATTCAATAATCGCTTCAAGACCTTTTATACCGCCTATATTTCCAGGGTTTATCCTAATTTTATCTGCACCGTTTTCTATAGCTAATAATCCTAATTTATAATCAAAATGGATATCAGCAACTATAGGAATATTAATGTGCTTTTTAATTTCTTTTAACGCATAGGCATCTTCTTTATCTAAGATACTTAGTCGCATCATGTCAGCACCTAATGCAGCGCATTCATTAATTTGATTTACTATTTCATCTATATTGCTAGTTTTGATATCACACATAGATTGAATTATTATTTTATTATTTCCGCCGATTTGAACATTACCAACTTTAATTGGTTTTGTGAACTCTCTTTTACTCATAGTTGAATTATATAACTTATAAATAATAAAATATAGATTATTAGTATAAAATGTGCTAAAATTTTTTAGCATTTAGGAAGGAGCTTTTATTATGCGCGATAACATTATTTTAAAGTGTACAGTATGTGGTGAAGAACAATATATTACTTCAAAAAATAAAAAGAACAATCCTGACAGATTAGAAAAGAATAAATATTGCCCACATTGCCAAAAAGTTACAGTTTTTAAAGAAAAGAAATAAACTGAATGATCAAAATTTTTCGTTTTGACAATGACAATAAAGAATTTTCATCAAATACTTATGTAATTGGTGAAAAAAATAAGCCATGTGTTGTAATCGATTTAGGCTCTACGAGTGATAGAGTTATAAATTATATCAAGGATAATCACACATCCTGTCTTGGTGTCTTACTGACACATGGCCATTTTGATCATATAAGAGGACTTGAAAAATTTTTAAAAGAATTTCATTGCACAGTATTTGTTCATGAAAATGATGAGAAATTTTTTAGCGAACCAAGGTACAATGGTAGTTTAATGATTGATGGAAGTCCTAAAACTGTCAACGTTTCATCAAATAATATATATTTATTAGATGATGAAGACGAAATTAATTTTGGCGGAGGTCTACTTTTTTTTAAAGTTATAGCAACTCCATTCCATACAACTGGAAGTGTTTGCTACTTATGCGAAAAAGAAAACGCATTATTTACTGGTGATACACTCTTCCGAGGCTCAATTGGAAGAACTGATTTGCCAGATGGTAAAACTAGATTGATTGAATCTAGTTTATCTAAAATAAAAAAGTTAAATCCCGAATTGAAAATTTATCCAGGACATGGCGATGTTTCAACATTGCATGATGAACTGGAAGAAAATATTTATTTAAATGGAGGAAATTAGTAATGAACGTAACTGAATTAAGACCTGGTAATTACTTTGAAGAAAATGGTAACTTATTCTTAGTCATGGATATTTTATTAAATAAAACAGCTATGCGTAAGATGGTTGCTAAGGTTAAAGTAAAAAATGTAAGAACTGGTGCGATTACAGAAATGAGTGCTAACAGTGGATATCAAGTCGAAACAATTAGACTTGATAAGAAAAAAATGACTTATCTTTATAGAAATGGCGATTCATTAGTATTCATGGACAGTGAAACATATGAACAAATCGAACTTCCAGAATCAAGATTAGAATGGGAAGTAAAATTCTTAACTGAAAATATGGAAGTTGAAATGGTTACATACGAAGATGAAATTCTCGGAATTAATCTTCCAGCAAAGGTAACATTAAAAATTACTCATTGTGAACCAGCTGTTAGAGGTGATACAGTTAATAAAGCAACAAAAGAAGCAACACTTGAAACAGGTTTAGTTGTTAGAGTTCCATTATTTGTAAACGAAGGTGAAGACGTACTTGTTCGTACAGATAATGGCCAATATGACGGAAGAGCTTAAGCTTTATCGTAAGGGTTTATTAAAATGACTGAATGGTGGGCCGTATTACTTTGGTGCTTATTAGCATTAGTGATCGGATTAGTTGGTGGCTTCTTTGTAGGTAGATGGTATTTCGGAAAGCAAATTAAGGAAAATCCACCTATCAACGAAAAGATGATTAGAGTTATGTATCAACAAATGGGTAGAAAACCAAGTGAAGCTCAAATCAAAGCTATCATGAATAGTATTAACAAACAAAAGTAACAAAATAAAGCGCTTATAAACATTTATTTATAAGCGCTTTTTATTTTTGTGTATTAAATACAATAAGTAGTAGTGTTAATAAAAAATTAGATAAATGTCAATGAAAAACACGATAACAATCGTGCTTTTTTAAGTTTTAGTATTAACATACTAGTTTTCCACATATACTAATTTTTTACTAAAAATCTACTATAAATTTACTAATTAATAATTCATTTTGTTTTCGGTGTGATTAATAATACGTTTTATATTCTCTCTATGCTTAAATACCATTAGTAAATAAAATAATGTTGTCATTAAAGGCAAATAAATACTTGCGTGAGGACCGAATTCGCTAAACATAAGATAACCACTTATAGTTTTTCCACATAAAGCGTACACTAAATAAATAATCCAAGTGAATATTGTAAACGCTCCACACATTGATAAAGAAGATAAAGATACATATTTTTTTAATTTTAATACAATAAAAAATATAGGTAAAAATAAAGGTATTGCAGTCCAGGTTACACATAAGGCATAACCGCAAAAGCACGAAACTATTTTTCCACCTTTAAAACCTATGAAGCAACTATAAGCGTGTCCAATCATTCCGCCAAGAGCTGTAATATAATACGTTAATTCAGCTAAAGTGTTGCCTTGGCCGAATATAGTATAACTTGTATTTTCTCCCAACATAAGTTGCTTTGCAGGCTCACAATATGTAAAAACAGCAAATACTACAAGGAATGGAACGAGAACTTTTAATACATCTAAAGCAACAGTAGCAATGCCTGATTTTTTAGAAACTGTTCTTAAAACATTTGTTCCACCAGTGTTATGAGAACCCGACTTTCTTGGATCTTTACCATAAAATAATTCAGATATAATAACTCCGTTTGGAATGCTGCCTAGTAAATATCCACATATAAAGCAAGCAATTATTACTAGTACTCTTAAAAATATAGTCATAAAACCCTCTCTAAATATAATGTGGTTTAAGTTTATAAAACCACAGTCCTTATTTTACTATTATTTACCTTCTTATGCATTCATATAAGATAAGTTTTATAAAATATTTTTAATTCGTATTTTTTATTGAACAACTTGTTTTATTTATATAAATTATGTCGTTTTTTTGTTAGAATAAATAAGTTATTATTTAAAGGAAATATTATGAGTGAATACAGTGCAAGTAATATCGAGTTATTCTCAGGTTTAGCTGGTGTTAGAAAACGACCAGCAATGTACATAGGAAGTACCAATTCTTATGGCTTACATCATTTAGTTTGGGAAATTGTTGACAATGCTGTTGACGAAGCTTTGAACGGATACGGAAATAAAATTTCAGTAACTATACATAAAGATAATTCTATAACCGTTCAAGACGAAGGAAGAGGTATCCCATGTGATATCCATAAGCAAACAAAGATGCCAGCAGTTCAATTAATATTCTCTACTCTTCATAGTGGTGGAAAATTTAATGATTCAGCGTATAAATCAAGTGCTGGATTACATGGTGTTGGTAGTAGTGTAACGAATGCTTTAAGTGAATTTTGCGATATCACTGTTTGCAGAGATAATAAAATACATCATTTAAGATTTGAAAATGGTGGCATATTAAAAACACCACTTGAAATATTAGGAAATACTACGAAACATGGAACTACAGTTTCTTTTAAGCCAGATAAAACGATTTTTTCAACTACAGAATTTAGTTACGATAGAATTGCTGACCATTTAAAAGAATCCGCTTTTTTATTAAAAAAAGTAAAATTCATTTTAACTGATGAACGTAGTGGCAATACAGATGAATTTTATTATGAAAATGGATTAAGAGAATACGTCGAGGAAATAAATCAAAACAAAACAAAAATGGGTGATGTATTTGATTTTACTGATTCTCAAAGTGATATTGAATGCGAGATTGCCCTTCAATATTGCTATAATGATTATAACGAAACTATTAGAAGCTATGTTAACAATGTTCACACGAAAGATGGCGGTACGCATGAAGTAGGTTTCAAGATGGGCATTACAAAAGCAGTTAACGATTATGCTGAAAGTAATGGACTGTTAAGAGGTAAGCAAAAACTTGAAGGCAGTGATATTAGAGAAGGTTTAACAGCTGTTATTTCTTTAAGATTGCCTGAATCTATTCTTGAGTTTGAAGGGCAAACTAAAGGAAAACTTGGAACTCAACTTGCTCAAAATGTTGTTAGTAATTTACTTTATACTAAGTTTTCTTATTATTTAGCTGAAAATAAAGAATTCGCTGTTCGTCTAGTAAAAAAATGTCAAGATTCTATGAACGCTAGATTAGCTGCAAGAAAAGCTAAAGAAGAAGCGAGAACAAAGAAAAAAGCTAAAGAATCAATAATTTTAAGTGATAAGTTAACACCAGCACAAAGCAAAGACTATTCTAAAAATGAACTTTTTATAGTTGAAGGTGATTCAGCTGGTGGCACTGCTAAAAAAGGTAGAAATCCAAAATTTCAAGCAATATTACCTCTTAGAGGAAAGCCATTAAATACTGATAGCTTAACTATGGAAAAAATATTACAAAATCAAGAATTTGCTACTATCATTAGCACTATAGGCGCTGGTGTAGGCCAAAATTTTGATGTAAGCGAAATCCATTATGATAAAGTTATCATTATGACAGATGCTGATACAGATGGAGCTCATATTCAAACTTTGCTTTTAACGTTCTTTTATAACAATATGAGATCGTTAATTACTGAAGGACATGTTTATGTAGCTGTTCCTCCTTTATATAGAATTGCAAAAACAGATAGTAAAGGTAAGACGACGGAGACATATGCTCGGAATGATACTGATTTAGAAGCTGCGAAAAAGAAAATAGGCGCTGGATATAAGGTATCTCGTTATAAAGGATTAGGTGAGATGAACGATAGACAACTTCGTGAAACAACAATGGATCCTAAGCATAGAATGCTTGTTCAAATAAAAATAGACGATCCTTTAAGTGTTGAGAATAAGGTTGCTATTTTAATGGGCAAGGATGCTAGTAAGAGAAAGAAGTGGCTTGAGCAAAATGTTGATTTTAATGAAGTTGATACGTTTATGGAGGAGGTTAAGCACTAATGGCTAGTAAAGCAAAAAGTAACGAAGAACAAATCGTAGAGAATATCAGTGTTGAATCTTTAGATGGTGTAATGGGTGATAGATATGCTATTTATGCGAAATACGTCATTCAAGATCGTGCAATCCCTGATGTTAGAGATGGCTTAAAACCTGTTCAAAGAAGAATTATCTATAGCATGTATCAAAAAGGTAATACATACGAAAAGCAAACCAAAAAATGTGCAAAAATTGTCGGTGATGTTATGGGTACATTTCACCCACATGGAGATTTATCTATTTATGAAGCTCTTGTTAGATTATCTCAACCATGGAAGATGAGCATGCCGCTTATTTCTTTTCAAGGAAATAATGGTTCAATTGATAACGATCCAGCTGCTGCATACCGTTATACTGAAGCGAAGCTTAATGAATTCAGTGGGAATTTAGTCAGAGACATAGATAAAAATACTGTCGACATGACGCTTAATTTTGATGATACTGAATTTGAACCTGTTGTATTGCCATGTCGTTATCCAAACTTGTTTGTTAACGGAAGTGAAGGAATTGCAGTAGCTATAGCAACTGAAATTCCACCTCATAATCTAGAGGAAATTTGCAATGCTGAAATTTATTATATTCAACATCCAAAATGCACTCTTGATGATTTATTGGAAATTGTAAAAGGACCTGATTTTCCAACTGGTGGCATTATTTATAAATGCGACGGCATAAGAGAGATGTATGATACTGGTCGTGGAAAAATTGAAATCGCAAGTAAAGTAGAAATAAACACATCAGATAAGAATTTTAATGAATTAATCATTACAGAAATTCCTTATGGTGTAGTAAAAAAGATGTTAGTTTACTCGATTGATGTCATTCGAAAGGGTCATGAAATCGATGGAATTAACGAAGTTAAGGATCTTTCAAGTGGTGACGATATTAAAATATCCATTGAACTTAAAAAAGAAGTTAATCCCAAAATTGTTCTAGCTTATTTAATGAATAAAACGCAACTTAAGGTTTCTTATAGTTCTAATATGGTTGCTATTTGTGATAATCACCCACGTACATTAAGTTTATTATCATATTTAGATTATTATACAAAGTATCAAATTGAAATAATCACGAGAAGATGTAATTTTGAACTAAAAAAAGATAAAGATAGGTTACATATTGTCGAAGGTCTTATAAAATCGGTGAGTATTATCAATGAGATTATTGCTATTATTAGAAAAAGTAACGATAAAGCTGATTCTAAACGCAATTTAATGAATGCCTATGGTTTCTCTGAAGTGCAAGCTGAAGCAATCGTTAATATGCGATTGTACAAACTCTCTAATACAGATGTTCGAGTTTATTTGGAGGAAAAAGAAACTCTTGAAAGTAATATCGCCTATCTTGAGGAAGTTCTTTCGGATGAAAATAAAGTTCGTAAAATTATTGTTAGCGATCTTAAAGACATTGTTAAGAAATATGGAATTCCTAGAAGAACATCAATCGAAAGTAAAGAAGAAGAAATACAAATTGATAAAAGAGACCTTATTGCAAAAGAAGATTGTTATGTAGTAGTTACTAAAGACGGCTATATAAAGCGTAGTTCGTTAAAGAGTTATAAATCTAGCAACTCACCATTACCAGGATTAAAACCTAATGATGTCATTGTAATGAGTCAAATTTGTAGTACAACAGATTTTATCTTAGGCTTTACAAATAAAGGTAATTACCTTATTTTACCAGTTCATGAGATTGCTGAAGGTAAATGGAAAGATGAAGGTAAACATGTTAATTACATGTGCAATCTTCCACTAGAAGAATCTATTATTAGATGTATTATTGTAGAAGATTTTAACGCTGAAGCTGAAATAGCAACTGTTTCTAAGCGAGGACAAATAAAAAAGACTATGCTTTCGGATTTCTTCTCGCAAAGAACTTCAAAGCCAATTAGCTGCATGAGGCTTACAAGCGATGATGAAGTTGCTGATGTATGTGTATTATATGGTAATAGCAATATTTATTTAGTTTCTGAAAACGGCGAGAAAACTACTTACTTTAATGAAAACGCATTTGACGTCACAAAATTGAAAACATCAGGTGTAAAAGGGATTTCAAGCTTAGGCAAAAGTTCTATTTTTAAAATGATCGCTTTTAAAAATGACGAAAGAAGCAAAATTATTGTAATTACCGATAAAGGATTTGCGAAAATTGTCGATTCAAATAGCTTAACACTAACAGATAGACTTGGAAAAACATCTAAGATTTTAAATTCGTTTAAATCTAATCCACATAGCATTGAGTACGTAACTAAATTACCTGTTAAGTGTTCTGATGAAGTTGTTTTGTATTGCTTAATGAAAAACAGTGAAATTAAAGAATTTCATATAAATGATTTCCGCGTAACACCTTCAGAAAAACATTGTAGTACTAATATAGAAAACTTTGATGATTCTAGTGATGTAATCAATATTGTTTATAATTTTGATGCTGAAGTAATTAAAGCAAATTCTAAATTAGATAGATTAAAAAATGATTCAGTCAAAGACATAAAGTCAAAACAAAATAATTTAACTGACATTTATACTTCTAAAGATGGAGAAAGAAAAATTAAAGTAGTTAAAATTGATGGCGATGATGACACTGAATCAGAAGAAAATTACGAGCAAATATCTATCTTCGATGAAATCGGAGATTAATATTTGCTCCTTTTTATAATAAACTTTGTATCATTGTTATAATGAATATAGTTAGATTAGATATTAATGCAATTATATTTATATAAAAAATGTGTTTCATTTCTAGATTTTCTTGTTTGTAAGTAAAAACTATACCTATAATTAGAAAAAAAATACCTACAAATGGTATAAACACAGTTATCAAACAGCCTAACAAAGCGAATACTTTACCTAATTTGGTTTTATATTCTGGAGAAAAATCGTTCATGCTTATATTCTATATTTTAATCTTATAAAAACAAGAAAAAACATAAATTAGTACTTAAATAGTATATTTTTAGTATAAAATAAGTTATTTTATTATTGTAATTGTTACTCAACGTTACGCTTGAATGCTAAATTACTTGGAAAAATAATAATGAAAATAGTATAGAAAAAACGTATTTAAATTTTTAAACTTTATTTAACTTTTAAACAAAGAATAAAAATAGTAAAATATATTTGTATATGTTAAAGATATTTGTTCCGTTTGCGTTAGCAAAGAATATTTATGAAATTGATATCGATTTTTTTGTCAAATTAGGCATAAAAAATGTTATTTGTGATTTAGATAATACATTGGCTGCTTATTATGAAAAAGAACCTTCAGCAAGAACAAAAGAACTTGTCGAAAACTTTAAGGAAAAAGGTATTAATTTTATTATTATTTCTAATAACACCAAAGAGAGAGTTTCTAAGTATACTAAAGAATTAGCTTGTGATTATATATATAGCGCAAGAAAACCTTTTAGAAAACGTTCAAGAAATTACTTTAAGAAGAATAATATTGATTTAAAAGATAGCATATATATTGGCGATCAAGTTTTTACTGATGTTGTTTTTTCTAACAGAATTGGGCTAAGATGTATCTTATGTGATAATTTGGTTAAGAAGGATCAATTCTTTACAAAAATTAATAAGTTTTTCGATAAAAGCTTTAGAAACAAGATTGTAAAAAATGGCTTATCTAAAAGCCGGAGGAACATATAATGGGTGAATTAAATAGAGTTCAAAAATGTTATCATTGTGGGGCAGTCTTACAAAGTGAAGACCCAAATAAGGAAGGTTATATTACACCAAATATTTTTAGACAATTTCCTGGTGGATTATTACTTTGCAATCATTGTTATACAAGTGAAAAATTTTCTAATGCTCCAAAAGAAGCAACATTTGATAAAGATTACATTACATTATTAAGTGAAATTAAAAGAAAAAATGCGTTAGTAGTATACACAATTGATTTATTTTCATTCGAAGGCTCATTCATTAGCAAAATTACTTCGATGTTAGATGGAATTGATGTTTTAGTTGTTGCAAATAAAAGAGATTTATTGCCAACCGAAACTGATGATGAGGAACTTAAAGAATACGTTGCTCATAGATTAAGATTAGTAAAAATGTCTGTTATTGATGTTGTAATCACATCAACTGGTAAAGATTCTTATAACATCGATGAAATGTATAATAAAATCTTAGAAAATTCAAAAGACAGAGATGTTTATTTTATTGGTGCTAGTACAAGTGGCAAGAGTGCATTAATCTCTGAAGTTATGAAACATTATACAAACAATACAAACAAGATGATTGTTACACATAGCTTCCAAAATACTAATTTAAGAGGATTCAGAATACCTCTTACAAGCAAGACTTATTTGTATGAGACACCTGGAACAGCTATTGATAATTCATTAGTTAGTAAAGTCGAAAGACAAATTCAAAATCTTATCACACCTAAGAAAGCGATTAAATCCAGAAAATTTATAATTAATAAAGGCAGTTTCTTAGCTACTGGTGGTTTAGCTGTTTTAGAAATGGTTGATGGAGAGAGAACAGTATTAGAATTGTATGCAAACGATAAAATTGAAGCGAGAATTAAAAAAGGTGATGTTGAAAAATTCATTATTTCAAATTTAAAGAGAAAGAGTCTTAAACCTGTAAGTGACAATATTAAAGATATAAAAGATTTTGATGCTTACGATATTGATGTTATAGAAGAAGGCGAAAGAGATATAGGAATAAGTGGATT
>CAUWDL010000039.1:0-10789 GCA_963557285.1 uncultured Bacilli bacterium
GAAGAAATTTTAAATTTTACACCAAGTAAATAGTCATAAATAAAGCCAGGTCCATAGGCAATTTCTTCTTTTTCTCCTAAAATAACATTAGTTTTACGAGGATTTTCATTAATAACAACAGTTGTAATAAATGGACACTCCTTAATGAGGGCTTTAACGAGGTTATTTCTTGAAGCAAATCTTCCATTCTTGCAAACAAGAACAACCATTACTTCTTTAGAAACTTTTCCTACTCTTATTAAACAATGTCTAATTTCTCCGGTCCCAGTGTCTTCGTTATAAGCTCTTATCTTCATAGAAACCATAAGCGATTTTAAAGAAGAAAGTATTTTAGAATGTTCTTTCGATTCAATAACACATTCCTTAATCGGAACTATTTCATGTGATTTAATTTTATAAAATCCATAAACTAACCTTTTTTGACGATCGTATCCAAATGGTACTTGAATCTTATTTCTATAATAATAAGACTCTTGCATTCCAAAAATTGGAGCATCAGAAATATTAATGTTAGCAATTTTATTGATCGTATTTAAAGCGTTTTGCTTTTTCCGTTCAAGTTCCTTTTGATAATTTAAATTTTGAAAGCAACATCCACCGCAACTAGTAGCACATGGACATTTCGGATTAATTCTATCTTTTGATAGTGTAGTGATTTTAACAATTTTCCCTACATCAAAATCTTTTTTTCTATAAAGAATTTTTACATCTGCTTCTTCGCCGATTAGTAAAGATGGTACGAAAATAACTCGACCATCCTTTTTACATAATCCTTGGCCATCAAATGTAAAATCTACACATTTAACTTTGACAATTTCTTCCATATTATTCTAAAACTTGATTAACAAGGGACACATCATTTTTAAGTTCAATAAACTCTTTTGATGTCATTAATTTTCCGTTATAAATCAGTTCGTTAACTTCTAAAAATCCATTATTTACTTTAACAATTAATTTATATCCAAAAACTGATTGGATCCCACCACTTGGCAAAAATTGCATCGTAATTGGCCCATCATATTTTTTGTAACCTACAAAAATAATTTTTTCATCTCCGAGATAAGTTAAAAATCTTTCTTTACTGTTAAAATCGAAATCTTTTGAATAGTCTATATGTATATCCTTATTTCCCATTATTACCCATTAATCCTTTTATATACTCTACTTCTTTATTTACGTCTAATCTTGGGAATAAAACACCTTCTTTATGAACTTTTTTGCCATCTAGTAAATGTTCATTTCCTAAATTATTATAATCGGTTTCATCTCCATTTAAGCCAAGTGAAGCAAAAATCTCTTTGCTCTTGTTAACTAAAATTGGTTCTAATAATTTTGCTCCAACAAAAATTACACGAGCTAAATGAGATAAAACGCTGTCTAAATTTTGTGCTTTGCTTTCATCTTTAGCTAATGTCCAAGGAGTGCATTCTTCGATATATTTATTAGCTCTAGCTAATAAATTCATAACATCAATAAAACCTTCTGTAACGTGAAGATCATCTTCTTTTACTTCGTAATTTTTGATAGTTTCTGGTATTAAATCTTCAAGCTCTTTATCGTATTCATTTAAATTAGAAGTAAATTGAGGTATAACCCCTTCTCTATATTTTTCTATCATAGAAACAGTTCTACTAACAAGATTTCCTAAATTGTTTACTAAATCCATATTGATTCTTTCAACAAATTGTTCTGGTGTAAATTGACCATCTTGTCCGAAAACAACTTCTCTTGCTAAGTAATATCTAACAGCATCAACTCCATATCTATCAATTAATGGATATGGTGATACAACATTGCCTTTAGATTTTGACATTTTGCCATCTTTCATCATAAGTAATCCATGAACAAAGACTCTATCTGGTAATCTTGCACCAATACTTGTTAAGAATTCTGGCCAATAGATAGTGTGGAATCTTGTAATGTCAGCGCCGATAATATGAATTATTTCACTTTCATCGCTTTGCCAAAATTTTTGGAACAGTTCATCATGTTCAGTGCCATAGCCTAATGCACTTATGTAATTGCAAAGTGCATCTAACCAAACATAGCTAACATGTTTTTTATTTTCTAATAAAGGAACACCCCAAGAAAAACTAGTTCTAGAAACACATAAATCCGTCAAACCTGGCTTAATAAACGTATTAATCATTTCAGTTTTTCTATTAACTGGATAAATAACATTTTCATTGTCATACCATTTCAAAACACTGTCTAAATATTTATTGGTTTTAAAGAAAAAACATTCTTCTTCACTTTTTTCAACAGGTCTTCCACAATCAGGACACAAATGATTCTCACCAATTTGAGTATCTGTCCAGAAAGATTCGCAAGGTGTGCAATACCATCCTTCATATTTTCCTAAATATATATCATCATGCTTGTACATGGTTGAAAAGATTTGTTGTACGCATTTAATATGTCTTTCATCTGTTGTTCTTATAAAATCATCATTAGAAATATCTAAAGCAACCCATAGTTTTTTGAATACTGAAACAATATTATCGACATATTCCTTAGTATCTAATCCTGCAGCCTTTGCATTTTTTGCTATTTTTTGCCCGTGTTCATCAGTGCCAGTTAAAAAATAAACTTCAAAATGTCTCATTCTTTTATAACGAGCAATTATATCAGCTAAAGTTGTGCAATATGCGTGTCCAATATGTGGATTTCCACTAGGATAATATATTGGAGTTGTAATATAAAATCTTTTCTTTTCCATATAAAATAAACCTCTAATTAAAATTACCATTTTTAGTAACTTTTTTAAAATATTTTAATGATATATATAATATATTAAAACCATAAAAAAATCACCCAAAGGTGATTTGATTCATTACTTTTTAAGTCCGTATTTTTTGTTGAAACGATCAACTCTACCATCTGCTTGTGTAAATCTTTGTTTACCTGTGTAAAATGGATGGCAATGTGAACATGTATCAACTCTAATTTCTTTTAATGTAGATTCAGTTTCGAATGTTTGTCCACATGAGATACATGTAACTGTACATTTTTGGTACTTTGGGTGAATATCCTTTTTCATTTTCTTACTCCTTCCGCCTTAAGAAACATGCGTCCTTAAAGAAAGCATATATAAATTATTTTATATATGCTTTTAAATTGTTTCAAGTTATTTTTTGCTACTAGCCACTTTTGTATTCTTTTATTTATAACGCGCAATAGTTTTTAGTTCTATATTTTTACAAAAAATTTAAGGCTCGTTTTAATTTTTGAGTGATATATTAAAGTTAACGCAAAGGGTAAATAGTATATGTTAGCAAATTTAATAAATCTATTCTTATTGACATCACTATCTACTGTAGTCACAGAGCCAGTTTCTTTAAACATTGTAGGTAATGTCTATCAAGTACATTCAGATAACACTCAATTATTAAATGTTTATAAAAGCGGAGATTCAGTTCCAAAAGGCTACATTAAAGGTTCAACAAAAATTGCAAAATATGATTTAGAAGACGCATCACAAAAAGATATTGTAGTAATTGGTGGTAGTTTTTCTTTTGTTCCAGGTATCGGAACATCTAATTTTGAAGGCAATTATGATAAGTCATGGAAAACAGTAGAATGCGAAGCTTTAATTAGTGTTATGGATGAAGGTGGAAAACCAGTCTATTTAGCAGCTTCCCCATTCAAATCAGGGATTACATCATATACAATTACAACAAGTAGTGGATATAATTTTGGCACGATGGATATCGCAAAAGGTTCTCTTTCACTTAGTGATGGATTTAAGGTAGAAGGTGGAACACAAATTTCAAATTCGTATACAAATTCTGGTGCAGTAACTACAGTCGTAAATGAGCCTAATCTAATTTCTGGCATGTACTCTTCCTCTTATCCAGCTTATTATTGGCGATATAAATACGATACAAATAAAAAAGAGTGTGAAAATCCGCTAAATCAAAATTATTTATTTGTAGTGGAAACAGAAAATCAAAATGAAACAAAAAAATGTGGTATTAGAGTCAAAATAGATTTATATATGCATTGTTTCAAAGACCGGTTTAGTGGAGACGCTGTTTATAAAGGAACAGCGCTAGATATTACATTATGATTCAGCTTATTAACCTTTCAAAAAAATTTAAAAACAAATCTTTATTTGACAACCTAAGTGTTAATATTTTTAATAACGGCTTATACAAAATTTCAGGCCCAAGTGGAGCAGGTAAAACCACATTAATTAAATGTATATGTGGATTAGAAAGTCAAGACAACGGAAATGTTCTAATTGATAACGATGTATATAATAAAGATAACGTTATCGGCAATAAAATATTTTACCTAGATGCAAGAGGATTATTAATTAGAAATTTCTCATTCACCAAGAATTTAACTTCATTACCTTTTAATATTAGCGAAGAAAAGATAGACTATTATTTAAATCTTTTTAACGTTAAGAATTTAATAAACACTAAATTAAATTTATTAAGTGAAGGCGAAATACAAACACTCAATCTAGTTTATTTTTTATCAACTAATTATGAATATTATTTTCTAGATGAGCCATTTAATGGCATTGACAAAGCAAAAAAAGAAATTCTTAAAAAGATCTTAATAGAAAAATCTACTACATGTAACATAACCATTGTCGATCATGAAAATAATATTGATGATAACTTTTTTGCAACAATCATAGATTTGTACAATAATAAAATTATTATTAATCAAGAATTAACCGATTTAAATATACAGCTAAATACGAGCGAAAATAAAAAACCTAATTATTTTAAAATAATTAAATCCCTATTCTCTAAAAATAAATTTTCATACATTTTTAATGCTATTTTTCTAAGCATCTCTACTATATTTTTAACCTTAGGAGCAGCATTTACTCCGATGAGCAGCACTAAATTAGAAGAAAACATTATAGCTAATGATCCTTATACATATTTACAAGCTGGCACATACGATAAAAACATTAATTTGTGTGATATTATAAAAAAGGACGATAACAACGAATCTTTTGTGTCAATCAATCCAGCAACTTCTATTTTTTTCATGCCTCATGAAAATTCGCCATTAATTGCGCAAAGCACTTATAATTTCGATACTGATTACAATTCAAACATTGTTTTTTCAATAGAAAACGATATTCCTGATAACGCTATCTATTATGAAATAGACCCTTATTATACAGGCTCAGTTCCACTTTTAAATATTCAAAAAAACAACGAAGATAATTTTTCAAAAATTACTTTAATTAACAAAAATAATTCTTTATATAAAGCTTCTTCGTATTTTCCATACTCAAATTACGAAACTTCATTTTTAGGTAATGTAAAACGTACAGATTATTTACGTTTTTCTGAAAACACTTTTATCGATTTCATTAACAGCAAAACGATATCTAAGTTAGAAACACCTTCAGGAAAAAAATTAGTTGCAAATGACAACGTAAACATTTTATCAACTGATAACAAGCAATACAAAACAAAGATAGTAGACGGCACAAATGTTTTATCACTTGGAAAAACACCTGCAAATACTAGTATTTCATTTCTTACTAAGCTAAACAATTTCGATGTTAAGACAACGAAAGAAAATAAAAGTCTTGAAGATAATGAGGCAGAGATTTCTTTTGATTTGTTAGTTAAATATCTACAACATTCACCAGACGAATTAAAACTTTTTGTGAACAAGAATAATCATGATTTTTTAAAAAATAACGATCTAGAGATGGTTTCTACAGTTCTTAATAATTATAAAAATGAAGATGTTTTTCTATATTATACAATAGCTTTTTATTCAGTTGGTGGTGTTTTCTTGTTAATTTCGATTATTTATTTTATCTTATCTGATAAAAAAATCTCTAAAAATTCTTCTACTATACAAACATTAAAATCATACGGATTAAGTAATCTCAAAGCAAAATTAATTAGTTATACACCATACATTCTTATCTCTATATTTGCGATACTATTAGGGATCATTGCTTTGTCTGCTTCTTTCAGTGTCACACAAATTGTTGCGTATAAAAACGCATTTTCTAGTGATTTACTAAATCCATTATATTCGTTAAATAACAATATGAATTCTTTATATAATTCATTAGATTTGATTTATATTAGAGATTTCATGTTTTATGGAATTATAATTTCTATTATTCCAGCATTACTTTTATTACTCACTCACTTTTTAATCGCTAATAAATATGAAAATAGAACTAAAAAACATTAATAAAAAATACAATGATAGAATTATATTTCACAATCTGTCAATTTCAATTCTCTCCAATGGTTTATACGTTTTAACAGGTCCAAACGGAATAGGTAAAACAACACTTTTTAATATCTTGTCATACGATGACACAGATTTTAAAGGAAAAATCTACTTAAATAATAAATTAATAAAACCAAAAGAAATACCAAACTATAAAGAAAAAATCATCGGTTATTCTCATCAAATAAATTATTTTTTACCTGACGAAACAGTTTTATCAAACTTACAAACCTTATTCGATGCATCGTATAATGCTCAAATTGATAAGATTTTAAATTTGGTTTACACAGAAGATATTAAAAGTCGATTATATGGAGACTTAAGCGATGGTGAAAAAAATCGACTCAATATCGCTGTTACTCTCATTAAAAATTCTCCAATAATGCTTTTTGACGAAGCTTTTAACTATCTTGATAGAATCACAGCTATAAAAATCATTAACTATTTAAAGGAGATCAAATTCAATCATATCATTGTTTTCACTACCCATGATAATTTATCAAATCTAGAACTTAGCGAATTCCAAGATATTAAACTCGACACAATCCTTAATAACAAAGAAGCGACATAGCAATTCTCATATTCAAATGAGAATTCTAGTGAAGTTTTACCATCTGATAAATCATCAAAAAACGGAATAAAAAAAATATTTAAAAAATCTAGACCTATAATTATTTTTTCGTTTATTTTTAATTTAATTTTCGGAACCACTTTAGCTTATACTACATCTATTTACAATCAGTCATCTGAAAGTAATATAAATACAGTAACAAATAAATACATTTATAATAATTATTCTATTGCAAATTATATAGAATTAGATGATTTTGAAAATTCAATATATGTTGAAAAATTCTATTTTCAAAACAACTTATTAAATACAATTCCTTCATTAACTCAATCACCAATTTTTTATAACTATAACTCAAATATTCCTTATGAATTAATTTTAGGAAAAGATTCAGAAAATGAAAACGAACTTATAATTTCAAGTTATAACTATAATAAATTATTAGATAATGATATTATTCAATCGTTCAACGATTTAGAAAATTTAAAAATAATAGATAGCAAAAAAATAGTTGGCGTATATCAATCAACTATTGATTATGGTCCAAAGGATTATTATCATTTTTTAGAAAATAATAATTTTAATTTGCAATATCAAAACCCAATGGAATCATACATGACCACTGGTACAATTTGTAATTTATCATACGAAACTGCTTCTAAAATTTTTAATAAAGAACCATATAAGTTTTATGTTAATTTACGTAGCGTGCAATTTAACAAAATAAAATCAGAAAAAGCACCATCAATACGTGTCTTTAAAGACAATGGCGAAAATTTTTTAATGAATGATTTATTATCTAAAATAGATAATATTACTACTCCTGTTTTTTACGTATTATTATTTATTGTCTTGCTTGTAAATTTAGCTATTATAGCACTTACATTCCTTTACACTTCTAAAACTCTATTGCTTAAAAAAATTAACGGCGAGTCAAAACAAAATTTATTTATTTCTATTACTTGTTTATCTATAGTAGAGTTTATCCCTATAATTATAAGTTTTATTATTGGTTTATTTATATCAAATCCAATTAATACACTATTAACAAATTCCATCATATTAACAAATCCATTTGTTTTATTTGAAATGAATTCAGCTTTATATTGTATCCTACCAATTATATTTATATGTTTAATTTTATTAACTTTATTATGCTTTAGAAAAACAATATCACAAAGTGTTATAACAATTTATAAAAATAATTAGTTCTCATTTATGTTAAAATATATTAATGAGAAAAATATATCGGTTCATTCAGCAATTAGATAAAGTAGGTGGTACAGAAACTGTAACATTGCAAATAATTAATTCACTAGCTAGTAATTATGAAGTTCATCTTGTCCCTTTTATAAAACCAAAAAATATCACTTATAAAATTGACCAAAAAGTAATAATCGAAGAATTTTCTTTTCCTAGTGAGTTAGTGCAATTTGATGTATCTTTAAATAATCTAATTGAGCATCACAAGTATTATTCCGCACTCTTATTGATGTTTAAATTAATAAAAAATATACTGATTGATAGATTTAAATTTAGAAAGAATATTCAAAATAAAACAACAGCAAAGGATGTTTTAATTTTTCCTTCTGTTGAACTCATGCTTTATGCACCTAAAAATAGATTTGTAATACGGCATTTTCATTATAATAGTAAACTATTTAACAATTTAAATTCAAAAACATTAAGACTATTGTCAAGAAAGCCTGACCTGTATATCTTTTTAACAAATTCAACTAAAGAAAAACTTCAAAAAAAACTAAAACGTCCATGCACAACAATCACAAACCCTTCACGATATGAGCGTGTTTTAAGCGCTGAATCGCATAATAATACTTTAATATCAGCTTGTAGGCTTTGTTCTCAAAAAAATCCGATGTTAATGCTTAAGATTGCTAAAGAATTAGAAAACTTAGACTTTAAATTTATTTATAACATATATGGTGATGGTCCGTATAAAAATAAAATGCTAAAATTTATTAAAAAGAATGATTTACATTCAGTAAACATAATTAGTGGGTGTAGAAATTTAAAAGAAAAATATCTATCTAGTGATTTGTATTTAATAACTTCTAATTTTGAGGGACTACCATTAAGCTGCCTTGAAGCTAATTCTTTAAGCGTGCCAATAATTTGGAAAGAAATGGGCGATCCAACAAATTCTTTTATGATAGAGAAAAAGAATGGGATAATTATAAATTCAAAAAATCCAAAATTCTTCGCTAAGCAAATAATTAACTTATTTGACGATCAAAAGAAATTATCGCAACTCAAATATGACACATATATCTCAGCAAGTAGATTTGAAATCGACAACATAAAATCAAAGTGGACAAAAGTGCTAGACGATATCTTTACATATTTAAATAATTAATATAAATCATTAATCAAATCGTCATTATCACTTTGTGATTTTTTAATCATTAAATCATTGCATAACGATGACCATGGTTTATTTTTAATACTTATCTTATTAAAAATTATTTTAAATTGGCTATTTGCTTTTTTAACATTTTTACAGACTTCTTTAAATTTAATTGATGCAGTAAATATATAATAATAAGTTAAAAATTTTTTTGAAAATTTAGATATTATATAATATTTTTTCCAATCACTATTAAACGTATCAATACAATATAATTTATATATAGCACACAAGTTTAAAACTTTTTGAGCCGCCGCTAAATTGTTTGTTGATGACGTTATAGAATTATTTCTTAATCTATAAAAATATAAACGTTTTTTTATGAAAGAAACTTTATTAGCGTGAGCAAATGTCATATAACAAAACAATGAATCTTCGACAATTTTTTTAACATCTAAAAATTTTATATTATGTTTTTCTATAATGCTTTTAGAAAATAATTTGCCCCAAACAAATCCTCTGCAATAAACATCGCTTGATAATCTCTTTAAAGATTTTTGAGTAGAAAATGTACCATTACTAGCTAAAAAAGATGTAATATTGCGCGTTTTTTTACAATTTTTAAACTTATAATAATTACAAACGCTAATATCAGCACCAGTCGTTATAAGTGAATCATATAAACTTTGTAGATAATCTTTTGATACAAAATCATCACCGTCAACAAATGTTATGTATCGCCCATTTGAAAATTTTAAGCCTTTATTTCTTGTGAGTGAAACGTTTCCATAATCACATGTTATATGTATAATTTTTTGTGAATAATTTGTTTTAAACTCTTCAATAATTCGTCCTGAAGAATCGATCGATGAATCATCTAAGCAAAGAATTTCATACAAAAAATTAGTATCTTGGTGAACAAGACTATCTAGGCATTTCTTTAAATACTTTTCTACTCCATGAATAGGGACAATAACACTTATTAAACACTCATTAATCATTTTTATTTTTATATTTTAGATAAATATTTTTATAATACTCATCCCAAATCTTACTTACATTTGCAGGACTATAATAATCTTTAATTTTTACACTATATTCTTTAATTTTATTATAATATTCGTGATCGTTTTTTATTTTATTAATTAACATAGAAAAATCTTCATTTGATTCTCCAGTTAAGTATTCAGTAAGAAAAATGTCCTTATATAAATCTAAATTTCTAACTAAAAAAGGTTTCTCTACATTAACGCATTCTAACAGTGTCATCGGAAAAAGTTCTTGATAGCTTGGTAAAAAAAGCATATCCGCCATGTTAAAAACACCATTCATTTTATCTCTATCAATAATTCCTAAAAATTTTAAATTTGCTGGGGGGTAATCCATTATTTTTTTAATCTCATCATAACCAGCTGTTAATTTACCAAAAGAAAATCCACCAGCCCATACAAATTGTATATCTGGATTTGCTTGTGCTACTTTTGCAAAATCAATAATGCCTTTTCTTGTTTGAGTTTGGCCGACTCCTAAAACTACAAATTTGTCTTTTGGAATAGAAAATCCTTCTTTTATTTTTTCAATTTCAGTAGTTGGTAAAGGATGAAATTCTTTATCATTTA
>CAUWDL010000040.1:0-10761 GCA_963557285.1 uncultured Bacilli bacterium
AATTTAATTGCACCTTCATATACTTCACCAGTTGATCCGTCAATCGATAAAGTATCGTTTTCATGGTATGTTTTTCCGCTTATTGTAAGAGTTTTGTTTTCTTCATCGACAATAGCAGCACTACATCCAGTAATACAGCATTTACCCATTCCTCTAGCGACGACAGCAGCATGTGAAGTCATACCTCCACGCATTGTAAGGATACCTTCTGATGAAACCATACCTTCAATATCTTCAGGAGACGTTTCAGCTCTTACAAGAATAACTTTTTCGCCTTTTTCTTTTCTAGTTTTCGCATCTTCTGCGTCAAATGATAAGTGACCAACGGCAGCACCAGGTGAAGCTGGGTTTCCTTTACCGATAGATTCTGCAGCTTTTAATGCTTTAGGATCAAATGTTGGGTGCAATAATGAATCTAATAATTTAGGTTCTACCCTTAAAACAGCTTCGTCTTCTGTAATTACACCTTCATCATATAAGTCTAGTGCGATTTGTAAAGCAGCAGCAGCTGTTCTTTTACCGTTTCTTGTTTGTAAGAAATATAACTTGCCATTTTCGACAGTATATTCCATATCTTGCATATCTTTGTAATGAGCTTCCATTCTCTTGATAGTGCTTTCAAATTGAGCATATACTTCTGGCATTTGTTCCTTTAAGTAATCAATATGGAATGGTGTTCTGATTCCAGCAACAACGTCTTCACCTTGTGCCTGTGGTAAATATTCTGCGTAAATTTTGTTTGCGCCTGTTGATGGATCTCTTGAGAATGCAACACCTGTTCCTGAGTTAGCATTTAAATTACCGAAAACCATTGACTGAACATTAACTGCAGTGCCCCATTCATAAGGGATTGAGTTCATTTGTCTATAGACGTTAGCTCTTGGATTATCCCATGATCTAAAGACAGCTTCGACTGCTTCATGTAATTGTACATAAGGATCTGTTGGGAATTCTTCACCAAATTTTTCTTTATAATATGCCTTATAATCTTTGACTAATTGCTTTAATTGCTCAGTAGTGACTTCTGTATCGAATTTGTAACCATTATCTAATTTAATTTTGTCAAGCATTCTATCCATATCTGTTCTTGGCCATCCTTTAGCGATGTTTGTGAACATAAGGATGAATCTACGGTATGAATCGTATGCGAATCTCTCATTATTTGAGACTTTTGCAAGAATTTCAACTGATTTATCATTTAAACCTAAGTTTAAAATTGTGTCCATCATACCAGGCATAGAAACTCTAGCGCCGCTTCTAACTGATACAAGAAGTGGAGTTTTAGTTTCATCTAATCCGCCGAATGATTTTCCGGATTCTTTTTCTGTTTCTCTAATACCATTATCAATTTGGTCTATAAGTTCTTGTGGTAATTTTTTTCCACTTTCGTAATAGAGAGTACAAGCTTCAGTACTAACTGTAAATCCTTGAGGAATTGGTACCCCAATGAATGTCATTTCTGCCAAGCCAGCTCCCTTGCCTCCGAGAAGCTCCTTACCCTTACCATGAGCTTCTTTAAAGAGGTATACATATTGTTTTGCCATTTTAAAACCTCCAATATTGGCAGTTGTCTTCCAACTCTTCTATTATTATAAATGCTTTTAAGTTTTGAATAAATAGTAATAGTGTAAAAAGTGCAAGTTTTTTGTGTAAGAATTGCAATGTTTTTTAAAAAACTTTGTAATTCTACTAATTATAAAAAAATGCATTAACAAAAATGTGACCAAGAAATAAAAATATTTATAAAACTTAAATATATATTGTTTAGTTATTTTTTGTAATAAAACAACTATAATATGCATATGCTAGTAGTAAAAAACGGGTTAAAAAATTTTTTCAAAAATCTCAAATATTTTTTTGTGCCATTAGGAACACTTTTTCTTGGCATTATAATTGGCTTATCTATTTCATTACCACTATTGCAAACAACGTTAACTGATTTTATTAATGATGTATCATCTTTATCAATCACAATTGATACAAACGCTTTTATTGATTCGGTATGGGGTTCTATAAATAATTTAGATTGGTCTAATGCTGTTGATTCATTATCTCAATTATTTAGTAGAGATTTTCTTGAATCAACAATAAATAATTCGCTATCTTCGTTAATACCAAATTACAATGATTATGTGATTAGTATAAGTTCTTTTGTCGATATAGCTATTACTAATATAGTAACAGATTTAGCTGTGATAATAGTTTTTGTTATTCTTGGTTTTGTCGGCGGTTTCTTTTTAACTAAAGCATTAATCAGAAAACAAATTGCAAATAGACATTTTTATCAATTTATTATTGTTACTATTGTTGATATTATTTTATCCGGTGGCTTAATGAGCTTATGCATATATCTTTTTTCGTTACGGAAATTCAGCTCATTAGCTTCAACCTTATTATCATATATTCTTATTGCACTTATTTCCTTATATGAAGCTTACTTAATTCATGGAAGAAACCAAATTAGACCAAAACAAGTTGTTAATTTAAAAAATAGTAGTCGATTGATAATTTCTGATTTTAGTATCATTATTGTTGCGTGGTTATTTTCTGGAATTTTTACAGTTTTCTTTAATCAATTAGCTGGAATTGTGATTGGATTCACATTTATGGAGATAGCGAATATAGTTATTAATATGAATGCTGAATCATATGTTATTGAACTTGTGAATACTCTTAAATCAAAGGAAGATGATAAAGAAAAAAATAAAGACAAAAGGACTAACCAAAAAAATCAGTGATTTTATTGATTTCTTTTTAAACATTTAAATTGTTAAAAAACAGAATTTATTTGATTATTACGTTATATTATCGACAAAGAAAGGCGTATTATGGAAGAACAGTATGTAATTTCGATTGATTATGGAACACAAAGTGTTCGAGTCTCTGTAATTGATCAAAAAGGAAAATTTTTAGCATTTGAACAGGTATGCTATGATGAGCCTTATTTTTCACCAAAACCAGGTTATTGTGAGCAAGATCCTGATTATTATTATAACTGCATGTGTAAAGCGGCTAAAAAATTAACGTCAGAACATGCTGATTTGTTACTGAAATGTGTATCGATTTCATCTACTTGCTTTAGAGATACAGCTGTCTATCTTGATGAAAATTACAATGTCGTTCGACCATCGATTATTTGGCTCGACCAACGTCAAGCAGAGCTTAAAAAGCCTCTTCCATTAGTTTATTCAGCAGCTTTTTGGCTTATTGGAGTTACTGAAACAGTAAAATTAAACAGGAAAAGAACGCCTGCAGTTTGGATGCAAGAAAACGAGCCTGAAAATTATAAAAAAATTAAACATTACTTACCTCTTAATGTTTATTTTAATTATCGCATGCTAGGTGTTGCTAAAGATTCTGCTTCAAATATGACAGGGCATTATCCTATGAATTTTGCTAAGAGAAAACGGTATGGCAAAAATTCTATTCGTGGATGTATATTCGGTATAGATCCTGTTTTAATGCCAGAAATTGCATTAGAAGGTACTGTAATAGGCAAAATAACTAAAAAATGTCATGATGAAACAGGGTTTCCGATTGGCCTTAAATATATTACAACAGGAAACGACAAAAGCTGTGAAGCTTTAGGATGTGGAGCTATTGATTCTACATGTGCGCATGTTAGTTACGGTACCGGTAGCACAATCGCGGTAGTTAGCGATAAATATTATTCACCTGAGAGTTTTTTACCATCGTATAGTACTTGTTTTCCAAATCATTTTACTGGTGAGGTACAAATTTATAGAGGCTATTGGATGTTAAAATGGTTTTTACATGAATTTGGTGACAAAGAAAATTTAGAAGCGACTATAGAAAAAGTAGCGCCTGAAGAATTATTGAACGAAAAAATCATGTCGATAAAACCAGGATGCGATGGGCTAGTGTTACAACCATATTGGGGACCTGGCTTAAGTAGACCATTAGCAAAAGGATCGATTATTGGATTTTATGATGTTCACACAAAATATCATTTATATAGAGCGATAATTGAAGGGATAGGATTTGCGTTAAAAGAAGGATTAGAATCTATCGTGAAGCATGGAAAATTTGATATTAAATATTTAACTATTAGTGGAGGCGGTTCAAGAAGTGATGCTATTTGTCAAATAACGAGTGATTTATTTGATTTACCAGTTTATAAAAGTGAAACATATGAATCATCAAGTTTAGGATGTGCAATGGCTCAATATGTTGCGTTAGGCAAATATAAGAACGTCGATGAAGCTAAGAAAAATATGGTTAGATATATTAAAAAATTTACTCCGAATAGAGCTGCAAGTAACGCCTATAAAGAATTATATAAAGAAATCTATGTACAAATATACCCTTCTCTAAGTAAAGTTTATAAAAAACTAACTAATATTAAGGAACGCAATAATAGATTAATGAAAAGTGAATCTCATAGCAAAAATAATTAAGAATAAAAAAGCACTTACTCTATATAATTTATAGAATAAGTGCTTTTTATTTAGTTTTTGCAAGGAATTAGCTATCTAATTCGCCTTTTTCCATTGGGTTTACTCCAGCGAATTGTGAATTGTATAATTCTGCATAGAAGCCATTTTTAGCTAATAATTCTTTATGAATACCAGTTTCAATAATATGACCTTTCTTCATAACAATAATTAATTTTGCGTTTTTGATTGTTGATAATCTATGAGCAATGACGAAGCTTGTACGGCCAACCATGATGTTGTTTAATGCGTCTTGGATTTGCTGTTCTGTACGAGTATCAACACTACTTGTAGCTTCATCAAGAATCATGATTTTTGGTTTACTAATAATAGCTCTTGCAATGGTGAGAAGTTGTCTTTGACCTTGTGAAACATTATCACCATCTTCATTTAACATAAAGTTATATCCACCAGGTAATGTATTGATGAAGTGGTCGATGTGAGCTTGTTTACACGCTGCTTCAATTTCTTCATCTGTAGCGTTTTGATTACCATATAATAAGTTTTCTTTAATAGTTCCTCTGAATAACCAAGTATCTTGAAGAACCATTCCAATGCTACCTCTAAGTGCGTTACGTGAGTAGTTGAAGATTGTTTTTCCGTCAAGTTTGATATTGCCGTTATTAAATATGTTAAGGACGATTTGCTCCATATTAGGATCAAGTTTCTTTTCATCTTCGCTTAATTCTTTTGTTGAAGTAGCTTTAGCGTTCTTTAAGTAATCAAGAATGTATTCTTTAACTACTGATGTTTGTTCTTTAAGATCTACATTTGTTGGTATATCAACTCTAAATTCGCCGGTTACACCATACATTGTATTGATTTTCTCAATGACAGCTTTTCCTTTTTTAATAAGATCTTCGGTGTTAGCGATATTTGTAATATCGTAGAATCTCATAATTAAATTAACCATTGTAGTCTTACCTGCACCAGTAGGACCAACAATAGCTACAGTGTCACCTTTATTAACATGAAGATTAAAATCTTCGATTAATGGCTTATCTTGAAGATATGAGAAGTAAACATGATTGAAATCAAATTCACCTTCAATTTCATCACTATTTTGAATAGCTGTTTCTTTATCAGGCAATTCTTCTGGTTCATCAAGTAATGAATAAATTCTTTCACCACTTGCAAGAATTGATTGAATTACGTTAGCAATTTGTCCGATTTGTTGGAATGGACGAGTGAATAAGTTAAGTAAGGTGAAGAATGCAACCATTGTACCTATTTCACCAATAATACCACCAACAACAGCAACAGCGACATAAGCAACGTTGTTAATGAAGATTGTACAAGGGAAAATGAAACCACTTAAGAATTGTGACAAGCCATCAGCTTTTGACATTCTATTGTTAACTTCATTAAATTCTGCTTCCATATCTTTTTGTTTATTAAATAATTTAATAATATGGAAACCAGCATAATCTTCTTCGACTTTACCATTTAATATACCTAATTCATTTCTATAAGCTGTAAATTGCTTTTGTGAGAATTTAGAGACAAAGAAAACAATAACAAGTGTAATTGGAAGTATACATAACGCAATAAGTGCTAATCTCCAATCATAAACAAACATTGCGATTAAAGCACCAATGAATAATCCAGCACCACCTGAAAGTTGAGTGATAACTGATTGTAAGTTTCTTGAAATATTATCGACATCATTTGTACCGATTGATAATGTATCGCCGTAAGGTACTCTATCAAAGTAACTTAATGGTAATTTATCTAACTTTTTAATGATTCTATCTCTAAAGATATACGAATATTTAGTTGTAACATTTACACAAATAAATTCACAACCCCAGCCAAGAAGAGCACTAGCGACATAAATTGCTAATAATGTGCCAAATTCTGTCCAGAAATAAGACCATTTAATTCCTAAAACGTTTTTATCCATGTCAATATAGAACAATGGATTATCAGGCGATAAAGCACTGCCTGTTGGTAATGCTTCGTTAAGGAAGTCGCCCATATATAATGGAGCAATAATTGCTAAAACTGATGATGTAATCGCAAGAATAGCGACAAGAAGGATTAACCATTTTTCGTCCTTGAAGTCTTTTACCATTCTATTAAGAGTCTTTTTAAACTCTTTTGGTTTTCCTTGTTGGACTTTGCCATGACCCATAGCCATAATTAATTACCTCCTTTCATGGAAGCTTGTTGCATAAGAGCAATTGTCTTTTCAACTTCGTCACGATCAAGTTGAGATCTAACAATGTCTTGATATACTGGACATGATTTTAAAAGTTCAGCGTGAGTTCCTTTGCCAACCATTTTACCATCGTTTAATACGATAATTTGGTCCGCATCAAGAATTGATGAAACTCTTTGAGCAACAATAACGACACTTGAATTGCCGACATAATCTTTTAAAGCAGCTCTTAATTTTGCATCAGTCTTGAAATCAAGAGCGCTGAAAGAATCATCAAAAACATAAACTTCTGGTTTTTTAACTAATGTTCTAGCGATTGCTAAACGTTGTTTTTGTCCACCAGAGAAGTTTTTACCACCTTGAGCGACATAACTATCAAGTTTGTCTGGTAATTTATCAACAAAGTTTCTTGCTTGAGCAACGTCTAAAGCTCTATAAATTTCTTCATCTGTAGCGTTATCATTACCAAATTTAAGGTTGTCTCTAATGTTTCCTTTAAATAAGACAGCTTTTTGTGGAACGAATCCTATTGAATTTCTTAAATCTTTGACGTTTAAATTTTTAATATTAATTCCGTCTAGTGAGATGTTACCACAAGTGACATCATATAAACGTGGAATTAAATTGATTACTGTAGATTTACCACTACCTGTTGATCCGATAATAGCAGTAGTTTTTCCTGGTTTTGTTTCAAAACTGATATCTGTGATACATGGTTGTTCACTGTCTGGATAAGCAAATGAAACATTATCGAATTTAAGAACTCCGTTTGCGTTTCTATTTTCGTATAATTTTGTTTTTTCTGGATCGATTTCTTCTTCGTCGAAATCGTTTTTAAGATCAAGAATTTCATTTATACGTCTTGAACAAGCACTTGCTTGTGGGAAGAATACAGCAACCATAGCGAGCATTAAGAATGATTGCATAATTTGCATTGAATATTGCGCGACAACACTAATATCAGTAATCATCTTAGTAACTTCAGGTGATAAAGCTCCATCAACAACGCCAAGTCCTTCGATTAAGTAGAATCCTAATCCGTAAATACCAATGAAGCATAAGTTAAAGATGATGTTAACTGATGGGTTTACAACTGTCATTAATTTGTTAACAACTTTATTTATATGTGTCATATCTTTGTTAGCGTTATCAAATTTATGATATTCAGTTTCTTGTTGATTGTAAGCTCTAATAACACGAATACCTGTTAAATTACCACGTAAAACAACAGTTAAATTATCAATTTTTGTTTGAATTTGTCTGAATAATGGTGTTGCAAAATGCATGACAACAAACATTAAAGCGATAATTAATGGAATACAAACTGCTAAAACTATTGATAGCATTGCATTTTGTGTTAATGTCTTAATAAGACCAATTAACATATATGTTGGCGACATAACGATAGTTCTGATAGCCATTAATAAATAGTTTTTGACTTGCTCGATATCGTTAGTCGTTCTTGTGATTAATGTAGCTGTTCCATACTTATTATATTGATCACAATCAAGATTTGTAACTTTGTGGAATACTTCATCTCTTAATTCTCTTCCGCAAATAGCACTTAATAATGCACCTAAATAGTTTTGAATTGTCGCAAGAACTACAACACCGACAGAAACAAGGATCATCCAACCGCCTTGAACTAATATTGCTTGTGTATTATCTCCGCCCTTAAAAATAAGAGTAGTAATATTACCCATATATTCAGGCAACATTAATTGAAGATAACATTGAGCAACAATAGCGATTAAGGTGATTAAGAATAAATACCACTTGTTTTTTAAACATTTAAGTAACTTAAACATTTTTTAATCTCCCTTCCTTAAAGAAAAAAACGAATAAAATAGGCTGTCTGGATCAATTCTTTCTTTAAATGTTTTTGGATATTGAATATGTGATGTAGCAAGTGATCCAATAAACAATAAATAATATTTAATTTGATCTTTTAGCTCACTCTTATTAATGTTTGGCTTTGATTCGCAATAAACATTAAAAGAGGTTTTAATATAATTTAATAAGGCTTTATCCTTGCCATTACCTTTATTACCAATTTCATTAATATGAAAATGACCATTGGTGAACAAATAAAGGTAATAACATGAATCTGTGGTTCCTTTATAAATTACATTGATAAAAAATTCATTACATGCTTTTAAGAATGCTTCTCCTGGCTCATATGCTTTAATTAATTCGTTAATTTTTTTAACAAAAATTTCTTCGCAAATTTTTTTATGAGCTAGAAGTAAATCATCTTTACTAGAAAAATAGTGATAAAGAAGTGTTCTTGAACATTTAGTAGCTTTCGCTATATTTTCCATAGTAACGTTGTTGTATCCATATTTTGCAAATAAAGCAACGCTTTCACTTAAAATATCACTCTTTCTCTGGTCTTTAATTTCTTTGTTTTGCTTAAAAGTTCTTGGCATAATTTTTTACCTAATTTATGTTATCTTTGATTGACACTAACGTCAATGAAAAAAGAATTTGAACTTAAATCAGACCTTAAAAAATAATTAATTTTTTGCTTTTTGTATAAAAAAATTAAATTTATTACATTTTCAATACTTGTGTATATGAGGAGGTGATAAAAGTTTTATTTTTTTTCTAATAAAGTCTTTTTCTTTTAAATGAAGTTTTTTGATACTATTATTATAAAGTTAGGAATGAATTATGAAATTAATAGTTGGTTTAGGAAATAAAGGTAACGAATACGAAAATACAAGACATAACATGGGATTTGATGTCGTAAATAAATTAGCAGATGCTCTTGGCGTTACTTTTGATAAAAGCGGCTTTAAAGGTGAATATTGTAAAGCTAAATATTTTGATGAAGATATTATTATTTTAAAGCCTATGACTTATATGAATTTGAGCGGTGATAGCGTCATCGAGATTATGAATTTTTATAAAATATCAATTGAAGATATTTTAGTTATTTATGATGATATGGATACTCCAGTAGGTAAAATTAGATTAAAAACACAAGGCTCTAGTGGTGGACATAATGGAATCAAGTCTATTATTGCAAGAACTGGACACCAGGATTTCAAAAGAATTCGAATCGGTATTGGACATCCTCAATATAATGTCATAGATTTTGTTTTGAATAAGCCATCAAAAGAAGAACGAGAACTTATAGATGAAGCTCAAAATCAAGCTGTAGAAGCAATAAAAGTTAGCTTAAAAGACAGTTTCAATAAGGCAATGACAATGTATAATAAAAAATAGGTAAGTGACTTGAGTAATTTATTAGAAGAAACTTTAAATTTATTTCAAATATCAGATAGCAAAAAAGTTAATATTGTAGATTCCTTAATTGGAACAGTTCTTTTAACGTACAAAAAATATAAAGAGAGTAATAACAATATAGTAATTTACGCTCACAATTCTTATGAAGCTAATAATATTTATGAAAAAATATCATCGTTTATTGATAAGGAAAAACTAGTTTTGCTTCCTTCAAACGAATTAATTAGAGTTGAATATATAAGTGAATCAAAAGAATTAAAAGCTGAACTTATTTATGGGCTTTATAAAATAAGAAATGATAACCATCTAGTCATTATTGCGACAACATCGAATTTACTTAGGTATTATCCTCAAGTAGAATTGTTTGAGAATTCTTTTTTGAAATTTAAAATAGGAGATCACATAAACTTAGATGAATTAAAAAATAAATTATCTCGATTTGGATATACTAGAGTAAGCAAAATTGATCAGTCTTTGGAATATGCTTTTAGAGGTGGTGTTATTGATTTCTTTTCGCTTAATTATGACGATCCTATAAGAATAGAACTTTTTGATGATGAAATTGAATCTATTAGATTTTTTAAAATCGATACGCAACTCTCTTTTCAAAAGTTAGATGAGTGTTTAATTATACCTGCGACCATTAATTTGCTAAGCGATGATGAACTTAAAAAGGCTAAAAATAGAATAGAAAATCAGTTACATAGCGACTCTAAAAAGCTTAATGATGAAAATAGAGATATGCTAAATTCAACAGTAGAAGAAGACATTAATGAAATTTTAGAAACGGGAATATCTAATAAAAATTATAAATATTATGGCTTTTTGCAAGATATTCACGCTAGTTTAACAGATTATTTTAGAAATTATGAAATTATTCTAGCTTCTCTAGAT
>CAUWDL010000041.1:0-10514 GCA_963557285.1 uncultured Bacilli bacterium
AGAATTTATCAACTGTTATTGAAGATTGTGTAAATACTGTTGGTGTTAATTTAAATACTGCTAGTATTTCTCTTTTAAAGTATGTAAGTGGTGTGAATAAAGGAATTGCTAAATCAATTTATGATTATAGAGCTAAATATGGAGCTTTTAAGTCGAGAGAAGAACTTAAGAATGTTCCAAAGCTTGGTTCAAAAGCTTTTGAACAATGTGCTGGTTTCTTGAGAATTGTTGATGGAGTTGAACCATTGGATAATACTAGCGTACATCCAGAAAGTTATAAAGCTGCTAAAGAAATTTTGAAAGAAGCTAAAGTTGATCTATTAAAAGATGATGAAGCCGCTTTAGAAGTAAAGCTATCAAAAGTTGATTTAAATGAAGTGAAAAATAAAACTGGTGTCGGTCTTTTAACTTTAAATGACATTGTCAAAGAGCTTAAAAAACCTGGTCGTGATATTCGTGATGATGCGAAAATTGTTGAATTAGATAATAATGTAAAAACCATCGAAGATTTAAAAGTTGGTATGATCTTAAATGGCACTGTTAGAAATATTGCTGACTTTGGTGCTTTTGTAGATATAAATGTACATCAAGATGGACTTGTCCACGTTAGTGAAATTTCTAACAAGTTTATTAAGCATCCAAGCGAAGTACTTTCTATTAATGATTTAGTAAAAGTAAAAGTTATTTCAGTTGATGTTGCAAAAAAACGTATTGGCTTATCTATTAAACAAGTTAAGTAATAAAAAATGGCATGAGATGATAAAACATCTTACATGCCTTTTTTATTTTATTAAAAAAGATTATTATATTTTTTAATAAAATCAAAGTTTGTTCTTTGTATATTTTGCATTTCTTTGCTGAATGTGCAATAATGTACTTGTTAATATAAAATCACGATAGTTGGCAATATTTATTATAATTCATTATATTCGTGTTCATAAAATAACATATATAAAAAATATCATGAATGTTGAGCATCTTAGTTGATTATTTCCAAAAAACTAAATACAATTATTTGCAATAAGGAGTGTTATATGGAAAGACAAACTATTCAAAGAAGAGCAATATTAGATGTTGTCGAACGTTTACACCATTCCACAGTGGATGAGATTTTTGAAGAGTCAAAGAAAGACATTCCTACATTGTCTTTCTCTACAGTTTATAGAAATTTGGTTGTCTTAGAAGAAGATAAACTCATAAGAAGAATTCCAAATATGATTGGAAAAGATTTATATGAGAGCACTAGTATGAATAGACATAGCCATTTTATCTGTTTGGAATGTGGTAAAGTTGTAGATGTAGGCAATGGTAAAAGAGCCAGAAAAGTGTATGATAAAGATGGCAATCTTATTTACGAAAGTGCAAAAATCTCTTATGGTGTTTGCAAAGACTGCTTAGAGAAGAAACATTAGTTTTTTAGGAGGGTTATATGAAAAAATATAAATGTTTATTATGTGGAATCGTTTTTGAAAGCGATGAAGCAGAACCAGTTTGCCCAGTATGTGGTGCAACAGGTGCTGATTTAGAAGAAGTCGAAGGAGATGAAGAATAATATGTCAAAATTAGAAGGAACAAAGACATTACAAAATTTACAAACAGCTTTTGCTGGTGAAAGCCAAGCAAGAAATAAATATACATACTTTGCTGGTGTTGCTAAACAAGAAGGTTATGAACAAATTGCAGCATTATTTTTAGAAACAGCTGACAACGAAAAAGAACATGCAAAAATGTGGTTTAAAGAAATGGGTGGCTTAGGAGATACTAAAGCTAACTTAAAAGCTGCAGCTGAAGGCGAAAATTACGAATGGACAGAAATGTATCAAGAATTCGCAAAGACAGCTGAAGAAGAAGGATTTAAAGATATCGCTGCAAAGTTTAGAATGGTAGCTGAAGTTGAAAAACATCACGAAGAAAGATATAACACACTTTTAAAGAATGTTGAACTTTGTGAAGTTTTTAAGAAAGATACAGGAATCACTATTTGGAAATGTAGAAACTGTGGATACATTTATGTTGGAAAGGAAGCACCTAAAGTCTGCCCATGCTGCCAACATCCACAATCATTCTTTGAAGTTGAAGCAAAAAACTATTAATCAAAATTAAATAAAATATAAAAAGTTGGAGAAATAAAACTCCAACTTTTTATATACTCATAAAGAAATGAAAGATGAGTCAAATTATTTTTTGTTTGTTAAATCTGCTGATTGCTTTTTTTCATCTTGATGTTTTTCTTCAACATCACATGTTAAACAATTACAATAAGGACACTTTTCTTCGTTTTCAAAAAGTTGATTACAGATGGGGCATTTCTTCATATTTTGTTAATTCTCCTTTAACTCAATTTTAATGTGAGTCATAAAATTAAAAACTAAAATATGAAATAAATACAAGTTTTACGGGTCTACTTTATTTTTAAAGAAAAAGATATGATAAAAATATTCAAAATATGATATTAAACTTAATCTAAACTAATTAATATCTTTTGTGCTGTTTGAAAATATTCGATGGTTATCGTATAATTTTTTAAGAGGTATTTTATGGAAGTTAAATATGCAGTAATTCCATGCGCTGGTTATGGAAGTAGATTTTTACCTATCACTAAAGGGGTTCCAAAGGAAATGTGTCCTATTGTTGATAGGCCTACACTTGATTATATTGTTGAAGAATGTTTAGATGCAGGAATTACAAATATTGTCTTAATCGTTAGCGAAGGAAAAGATGATATCAAAAAATATTATTCACTTAATGAAAAATATGAAGCAGAATTAAGAAAAAACGGTAAAGATTCATATGCTGATTTAATTCATAAGATTGCTACAAAAGCAACTTTTCATTATGTCACACAACATGAATTATTAGGATTAGGTCATGCAGTTTTACAAGCTAAAGAAGTTGTTGGTGATAATAATTTTGTAGTTTGCTGTGGTGATGATATTTGCACATACAAAGGAAAAAGCCCTGTAGCTCAAATTGTTGAGGCTTTTATAAAAAATGGTGGTCATACAATTGTCGGTGGTCAAACTGTTGAACACAAAAATATTGTTAAATACGGATCAATGAATGTAAAAAGAGAAGTTTCTGATAGAACTTATGAATTAAAAGGAATTGTTGAAAAGCCAAAATTAGATGAAGCACCTAGCGATTTAGCTTCGTTAGGTAAATGGGTTTTTAATAGTCATATTTTTAATGAACTTGAACAAACTCCACGTGGAGCTGGCGGAGAAATTCAATTAACTGATGCTATTGCTAGATTGCTAAATAAGGAGCCGGTATTCTTCTATGATTTTGAAGGAAGAAGATATGATTGTGGAGATAAATTAGGGTATTTAACTGCTATTATTGATGTTGCTTTATCTAGAGAAGAATTTCGTGAAGGATTAATAAAGCATATAAAAGAGCTAAAATTATAAATTTAGGCTTAATTTAAGTTTAAATATAGTGACAATGATATATATTTAAAAACTATTGGTGTTATTATACAGTTATGGAAGAGACCTGTTTAAAAGTTGAACATTTAATAAAAAGTTACGATCTTGGAAAAACTTATGCAATTAAAGATATTTCTTTTGATGTCAAAAAAGGAAGTCTTTTTGCGTTTTTAGGAATGAATGGTGCAGGGAAATCAACAACCATCAATATTATTTGTTCTATTTTAAGCAAAGATAGCGGGAAAATAACAGTAAATGGTTATGATTTAGATAAAGATTCTAATAAAATTAAAAATGATATAGGAATTGTTTATCAAAACAGTGTTCTTGATAATTTCTTAACGGTTAAAGATAATCTTATTGTTAGAAGTTCGTTTTATAATTTAAATAAAGAGGAAAGAAAAAATAATTTAAATGAAATTATTAGACTTTTAGATCTTGGTCCTCTTTTAAATAAAACACTTTCGAGTTTAAGCGGTGGCCAAAAACGTAGAGTTGATATCGCAAGAGCAATGGTTCATAAACCAAAGTTATTAATTCTTGATGAACCAACTACTGGACTAGATCCAAAAACTAGACAAAATGTCTGGAAACTTATTGATAAAATAAGAATTGAGACGGGAATGACAGTTTTTCTTACAACGCATTATTTGGAAGAAGCTGAAGGCGCTAGCGATGTAGTTATTATGAATAAGGGTTCTATTGTAGCAAAAGGAACACCGTTAGAACTTAAAAATTTATACGCTAATGACTATATAAAAAATTACACAAAAAGAGATATTGAACTTGAGAAAATTCTTAATGAATCAAAAAGAAATTTTTATTTTGATGAAGAAAACAATTTTTATAAGATTTATATTAAAGACACGCAAGACGCACACCAACTAATCTCATCTAATATATCTCATTTTAAAGATATCGAAATTTTAAAAGGTACAATGGAAGATGTTTTCCTACATATTACTGGTGCAACTGCAAATGATTTAATGAGTGGTGAAAATAATGGAAAAAACTAGAAATAACATGAATTTTACACAATTGTTGATGTTAACAAAGCGCCATTTAAAAGTCTTTTTTAACAATAAAATGCGTGTATTTTATACTTTACTTGTTCCTATTATTATTTTCGCAGTCTATGTTTTTTTTCTTAGATCGCTAGAACTTAATAGCGTTCAAAGCGCACTAGCTGAGGCTTTTGAAAATAATAGTGCTGTACTTAATGATCAATTTTTAATGAAACAAATTAGCGGAGTCGTAGATTCGTGGATGTTAAGTGGAATCGTTTCGCTATCCACTTTAACTGTTTCACTTCAAACAAATAATATTTTTGTAGAAGATAAAGAAGATGGAATTAATCGTGATTTTATAAGTTCTCCTATTAATCAAAATGTTCTAATTGGAAGTTATTTCTTATTTAATTTCATTGTTACATTTACTACATGCTTATTAGTTTCGCTATTAACCCTGATTTATTTAGGTGCGACTGGTGAATTCTTCCTTACTTTTCGTGATTTCATTTCTGTTCTTGGAGGCTTTTTGTTGGGCACTATAACATCAACACTAACTACTATATTTATCTGTCTTTTTATAAAAAAAGAAGGAACACTTTCAAGTATTATTGCTATTGGCGCAACAGCAGCTGGATTTTTAATCGGTGCTTACATGCCAATTACAATGCTTCCAAAATGGGTTCAAAATGCATGTGCATTTTTCCCTGGTACATATACCACAAGTATTATCAGAAATGCATATTCAACAACACTTTTTGGGGATATTAAAGATTATTTGCTTTCAATGAATTATTTATCACAAGCTGAAGCGGCTGACTTTGTACTACAACTTAAAAATGGAGTTGGATACAATATTAGTTTCTTTAATATTAATGTAGAAATTTATTATCAAATTTTGACTGTTGTCATATTTATTTTAATTTTTGTTGTTCTTAATGTATTCTTTGCAAAAGAAATGACTAGAATTACAGATGGCGTTGTTAAAATTAAAAAAGATACTCGTAAAATAAAAGAAAAAATAACGGGTGAAAATAAAAAATAGGAGATGAAATATGTGGCACGAAACAATGTATGATGTACTAAATATTATTAATAATATTGTACTCACGATGATAGGAATACCGTTCTTACTTCAATTAATTTACATGCTTTTTTTCTGGGTAAAAAAGAAAGTTTATCCAAAAAGTGAAAAGAAGGGGAAAGTTGCTTATTTGATACCTGCTCATAACGAAGCAGATGTTATTTATGATACAGTTAGAGAAGTTATTGAACGTCAAGATTATCCAAAAGAATTAATAGATGTATATGTTATTTGTCACAATTGTACTGATAATACTGCTGAACTTGTTAAAAAAGCTGGTGGCATACCAATTATTTACAATAACGACAATCCGAATGAAAAATTTCTCGCTTATTGCTTAAATTACGGATTTGATTATTTACTTAAACATGATAAAGGATATGATTTTTATATAAGATTAGATGCTGATAATCATATAAATAAAGAATTTACAAGTTTAATGAATGATGCTTACCAAAGTGGTGTTGAATTTGCTAGACCATATGAATCAGCAATTAACATGACGCAAAACAAATTCACTAAAGCTTGCGGATTATATTATGTTTTTGATTCACGATTTGGCAGTCGTGTTAGAGAAAGATTACATCTTGGGGCACATGTTAATGGTCCTGGAACAATGACTTCTAAAGCAATGATGGAAAGAATTGGCGGTTATAACTGTTATACGATTTCTGAAGATGCTGAATTTTGCATTAATAGAATGAATGAAAAAGTTTTTGGCCATTTTGTTGAAGATGCAGTCGTCTATGAAGATCTTCCATCTTCATTTAAAGATACATATGCTAGAAATATTCGTATTGGAAGTGGAAGTAGAAGATTAATATTCGGTAAATTAGGAAAATTATTTTTAAAATTTTTCTATACATTTAAATTTTCATATTTAGAAATGTTTTTAACATATTTCTTTAATATTATTTGTGTAATTTTATGCACATGGTTACCTATATTCTATATTTATGATATTACATATTTAGCTTTATGTGGAACCGGTGTTATTGAGACTGTTGGCGGAGCTACAATGTATATGGATACATTGATTAATACATTAATTATAATTGCTGCTGCCTTAGGTATCTTATTTGTTTTCTGTGGAATTTTACAAGGAGTATTACTTGTATGTTTAGACTATAAGAAAATGGGTGCTAAAAATAGAAGAGAACTTTTAGATGGTGCATTCTTATTTCCTGCTTTTACTGTAGTTTATTGTCTTACAATTTGCTTAGGAATGTTATCTAAACCAAAATGGATTAAGGTTAATAGAAACAAAACTGAATCTAATTCGATTTCGGAAATTGATAATTAAAAAGTTACGATTTAATCGTAACTTTTTAATTTCATTAATTAATTCTCTTACTCAATAAAATTATTAAATTATTTTTTAGATACTATGATTATAAAGAATGTTGATTAAATTCTTGATTTAAAGATTTCAATAATAAAACTTTGATAAAAATATAGTTTAATCTTAGAATGTTTTTGCATCATCTAATATAGAATTTGCAATTAATTTTTATACGTATAGTATGCTAGTTATTTCTTGACATATATATATAAAAAATATATAATACTAAAGACACTAATCTTATAAAAAAATTAAAGTCCCGGTAAGATTTTAAGAAATTGGAGGATAGTGAAATGTATAAACAAACAACAAGTTTAAAGAAAGAAGAAATCTCACGTAAGTGGTACGTCGTTGATGCAACTGACAAACCTTTAGGAAGATTAGCAAGTGAAATTGCTATTTATTTAATGGGTAAGGAAAAACCATCATGGACACCTAACCAAGATTGTGGAGACTACATCATTGTTATTAATTGTGAAAAAGTTAGTGTAAGTGGTACACATCAACCAGTTAACAAAAAATATTACAATGCAAGTGGCTACAATGGTGGTTTGAGAGTTAGATCACTCAAGGATATGTTAGAATCATATCCAGAAGAACTCTTCGAAAGAGTCGTATGGGGCATGCTCCCAAAAGGAAGACTTGGAAGACAAATGTATAAGAAATTATTTGTCTACAAAGGTTCTGAACACAAACATGCTGCTCAAAACCCAGAAGTCTTAACTTTCAAGAATTTAGGAGGTAAAAACTAATGGCTAACACAAAGACATTCTACGGAACCGGAAGAAGAAAATCATCAATTGCTAGAGTTTATGTTAAACCTGGAAAAGGTGAAATCATTGTTAACGATAGAAAAGTTAATGAATACTTCCCACACGAAACATTAGTTATTGATTTAAAACAACCTCTTACAATTTTAGGAGTTGAAGCTAAGTATGATGTCGTTGCTTTTGTAAAAGGCGGCGGATATACTGGACAAGCTGGAGCTGTCAGACTTGGTATTGCTCGTGCATTATTAGAAGCTGGTGAAGAAAGATCAGCTTTAAAGGTTAATGGTATGTTAACTAGAAACCCAAGAGCAAAAGAAAGAAAGAAATACGGTCTTAAGAAAGCTAGAAGAGCTCCACAATTCTCAAAACGTTAATCAAACGATTGCACATTATCGAGAGAAAAAAAGGCATTCCATGCGGGATGCCTTTTTTATTTTCTAAAAATAATTTAATTAGTTTTTCATCAAATATTTCATATATTGTAAATGATTAAGTTACTTAAATATCATTTTTCAAACTAAATGAACAAATAATCATACATTAATATCATGATATTAAACAAAATATAATTTTTTAATAAATCTAAATTTTTTATTTACAAAATATAAGTTTAATTTGTAAAAAAAGTTATATAGGTGATAATAAAATTAGATTAGCTAATTAATTCAAATTTAAGTTTAATAATTAAGGAGAACTTATGAAGAAATTTGTAGCAATTTTTTTGACTACAGTTACAGGTATATGTCTAATAACTTGCAACTTTTTTAAGTCAAATGATTCGTATACACGTAATTAAATAAGGATGTTGATCTTTATGAAAATGGCAAACTAATTTTCATTGAAAAGTGTTCAAGCCAGATTTCTTTATGCTAACATAATTAAAAAGGAACTTGTAAGTATGAAACAATTATTATTTGTAATGATGATGGGATTATTATTATCTTCTTGTTCGCAGCCTTCGATAAATATTAATAATAGTATTGAAGAAAGTGCAGCATTATTTAAGAAAAAAGTTGATGAAGGCAGAGAAAAAAATGGTTACTATACAGTGGCACGAGACATTGACTATGATAGAACTATTACTTATTACGATCTTAAAGATAATTTTATAGCTAAAACAGATAGATATTATGGATCTTTTGTTATATCAGGTGATATATATGAAGGAAAAGAGTATAACTTTAAGACTAATAATTATAAATATTGCGAAGAACACGATATATTTGATAAAAATTCACAACTTGTAAACAGAACTTTTTATTACACTGGTCTTTGCTTAAAAGATAAACTGTTTTCAACTTTTGCGGCTAATATTAATAATCAATTAGAGTCTAAAGAAATTTTGGAAGCTAATAAGTAT
This sequence comes from uncultured Bacilli bacterium, assembly GCA_963557285.1. GTDB lineage: Bacteria > Bacillota_I > Bacilli_A > RFN20 > CAG-826 > Onthovivens. The sequence goes on from CAUWDL010000041.1 coordinate 8,992, forward strand.
TTTCTTGATGAAATGGATTGCTATGCTAATTGCTTAATGCGTCTGCCAGAATGTTTTCATTATAAAGGAGAATTGGGTGAAAATAATGATAATTATGTATTGATGTATACATTTCAAAAAAATATTTTTCGCGAAATAAAAGATTCTACTATAAATGATTATCATGAAACAAATACTTTTGATTTTAATGACGATACATACAACAAACTAACGCAATATAAAATTACAAATGGCAAAAAATATAAAATTGTAGATGTCACAAGATATTCATTGCCACCTTATGAAACAAGATTGACTAATTATTATGATATAAATTTTTTTGATGAAGTAACATATATTGAACATTCAGGAATAGATAAGAATAAAATGAATAAAATTTTAGGAGAAAGAAAATATGAAGCTCAATAAATTGATTCCAATAGTTTCGATAGCATCCTTAATAACTTTAACTTCATGTTCTATTTCACAGATAGTCAATACTGACGCTTGTGAATTACTTATTGAAAAATTACAGGATGAAAATTGTGTTTTTACCAATAGAAAGCGTGGAACTTTCACTTTTCGTGCGCATGGATATTCTTTTTTAGTGGTGGTAGCATTGTAACAGAACAAAAGAATTTCGTAATAAGTGGAACTGGAGAAGGCTATTATTCACATGATAAAAATTTTGGATATAAAACTAACTATTTTCAATTTGAAAAAAAATACTATGAATCACATTTTAATAATGAAACTTCAGAGGATGATGCTCAAATAAATCAGGAAGTATACAAAATAATAAAACCGAACGAAAAAGTATATAATAAACTACGGAGATCGTTTGAAGAATCTCCTCGCCCATCCCGAACTGAAATATATTCTGAAATATTTGAAGCGTTTATGCCACTATGTGGTTGTGGTCTCGTATTAACAGATTACAATTTACTTAGAACTGAATTTAAAGTATACAAAGCAGACGATAATGGCTCGGAAAGATATGATTTAATGCCATTTGCATCTCCGGCAATAAAGGTAAGTTTATTATTTAGTCAAAATCCTAGCATAGAAGTTACGTGTACTACTGATTGTTACTATTATCTTCAATTAACACATTGTCCTGGTGTTTTTCTACACGATAATACCTTTCCTTCATCCCCATCATATCCTTTAACGAGAACAGTTACTTTACAACCATGGCTGGATAAATGCGTAAAATCTGAATTTGGATATACAGTTATTGATGAAGACAACTTGCATCCATTAAAATATAATAATAAATCAAAACTATAATTAATTCTTTATAGGAGTTCAATATTTGCAATTCTACTAATTGTTTCGTTATAAATTTAATTTTAGGCTACAAATAATATGAATATAGTGATTCTAATATCCAATTATTAAATATAATACAAGAAAATAATGTTTTAAAAAATGTCTCTGTCATTTTCTATAATAAGAATTAAATATTTTGTTATAAAATGCATATTAATTTTTATAGTAAAATTATCTTTCTATTGTAAAAAGACTCTATTTTTCATAAATAT
>CAUWDL010000042.1:0-10497 GCA_963557285.1 uncultured Bacilli bacterium
AAATTTGTTGCTTGACTTCGACTTTAAGTTGCTTACCGCCAGTTAAAATTATAGCGTACATATGTGCCCTCCTAAATCTATTAATTACTCGCTCTTAAGGTATTTCTAAAGAAAATTTTAAAACCTTTTTAATGCGGTTGTAACAAATAAAGGTTACAACGCTTGTCATATTACCATCATTTAGAAAATATGTCAATCCAAAAAGAAATAGTAAATACAATACTTAGTTATTTCCATTGAAATTTATATCCGCCAGGTAATTGAACCGTGCCATCACCAGATGAATATAATTTGTAAATAACTACTGTCACTACCGCTATCATCGTTATAGTCATAACAGCGGTAAATGAAAGTGCCTCACCGCATTTAATAGAATTAAGCTCTATATTATTCAAAGGAACTTTATCCATATTTTCCTCCTTTCATAAACACAAAAAGAGGAAAATATTATTTTTTTAAAGATTTCTTATTTTTTCAATAATATTTGTTTCTTGAGTTTTATATTCTTCGTATTTTTGCTTTTCTAAATTAATTTTCTTCTCAGGTGCTTTAGCAATGAAATTTTGATTATTTAATAAGCCTTCACTTCTTTTTATCTCGCTTCTTATGTGTTCAAGATCTTTTTCAAGTTTGGCCTTCAAATCTTCCTTATTAACATCATCTTTTATATAGATTGTTATGTTATTAAGTATAATGCTCATTGCGTCCTGTATATCATCATTTGTTGAAGCTATACTGCTAGCAAAACTATAGCGTTTCAAATAAGGATAAATATCTTCTATATTTAAATTTGTTTTGACTAATAACTCTAATGATTTATTAGGTGCTAATTTATTTTCAACCTTATATTGTCTAATAGACTCTAAAGCTTTATTTAAAATTTCACCCTTTTGTAAGTCTTCTTCAAATAAACTTGTTTCATCATATTCTGGATATGATTCAAGCATTATCGATTCTTTATGTTCTGGTAAAGAAAGATAAATTTCTTCAGAAATAAATGGTGAGAATGGATAAATCATCATAATTACTGATTTTAAGGTTCTAAGTAACGTGTAATATGTTCCCTCTAAATATCCATTTTCATCTTTTAGTGCTACTTTTGCCATTTCAAGATAGAATGAGCAAAAATCATCATAAACGAAGTTATATAAATTCGAACTTGCAATGCCGTATTCATAAGAATCCATTGATTTTGTTACGCTTTGTATAGTTTTATTTAACTTTGTTAAAATATACTTGTCAATAAAACTTAATTTATCAAGATTAATATTTTCATTTTTATAATTTTCAGGAACATTCATCAAAATAAAACGCGCACTATTCCGAATTTTATTCAAATAATTATTAGCTGCCTTAACTTTTTCTTCGTTATAGCGCATATCTAAACCAGGTGATGCGGTTGTAGCCAAGAAATATCTTAAACTATCAACGCCATATGTATTAATAACATCAATTGGATCAATTCCATTACCAAGAGATTTTGACATTTTTCTTCCTTGAGAATCTCTAACAATGCCATGAATAATAACATCTTTGAAAGGCACTTCTTTTGTAAAATGCAAGCCTTGGAATATCATTCTTGCAACCCAAAAGAATATAATATCGTACCCAGTAACCATACAATCCAATGGATAATATCTCTTAAAATCATCTGTGTTCTCAGGCCATCCAAGGGTTTCAAATGGCCACAATCCGCTAGAGAACCATGTATCTAGGACATCTTCATCTTGAGTCCGATTTTCAATATCTTGAGGCTTTTCAGCAGAAACAAGTATTTTTCCTGTTATTTTATGATAATAAACTGGTATTCTATGGCCCCACCATAATTGTCTAGAAATACACCAATCTTCGCATTTGTTCATCCATTGCTCAAGAACTTTTTCAAAGCGTTCAGGGAAAAACTTAATTTTATTGCTGCTTGCTTGATTATCTAAGACCAATTGAGCAAGTGGCTTCATTTTAACAAACCATTGCAAGGATAAAATAGGCTCAACAACAGCGTCACTTCTTTCGCTATGTCCTACTTGGTGTTTAATATGTTCAATCTTAATAAGATTGCCTTCATTTTTTATATCGTCGACAAGAATTTTACGGCATTCAAATCTATCCATTCCAGCATATTTACCACAATTCTCTTTCATTGTACCGTCAATATTCATTACAACCGGATGAGCTAAACCGTATTTTTGTCCAATAATAAAATCATTAGGATCATGAGCAGGCGTACATTTCATCGCACCAGTTCCGAATTCTATATCAACATATTCGTCTGCAATAACAGGTATCTCTTCATGATTAGCTGGATTTATAACTTTTTTTCCTATTACATCTTTATACCTATCATCATTTGGATTTACAACAATACATGTATCTCCAAACATCGTTTCTGGCCTTGTTGTTGCAATAGTCAAATATTTAGATGGATCATCAACAAATTGATACTTAAAATAGAAAAATTCTCCGTCATCTTCTTTATAAACAACTTCTATATTACTTAAAGCAGTTTTCATAACAGGGTCATAATTGACAATTTTCTCTCCACGATAAATTAAATTTTCATTATATAATTTAACAAAAACTTCATTTACAGCTTTTGAGCACCCTTCGTCCAATGTGAATCTTTCCCTTGAGTAGTCAACCATGATACCCATTTTAGCCCATTGCTCATGAATTTTTTCAGAATATTCGTTCTTCCATTCATAAGCTCTTCTCATGAATTCTTCCCTGCCAATTTCAAAACGCGAAGTTCCTTCACTTTGTAATCTAGCATCTACTTTTGCTTGTGTAGCAATTCCAGCATGATCGACACCTGGAAGATATAAAACATCATATCCCTTTGCTTTTTTATATCTGCAAGTAATATCTTGAATAGTATTATCAATAGAATGGCCAATATGTAATTTACCAGTAACATTTGGAGGAGGAATAACCATAGAGAACTTTTGCTTGGATTTATCTCCAGCAGTAAAATATCCAGCCTTTTTCCAAATTTCATAACGGCCATTTTCAACTTTTTTAAAATCGTACTTCTTATCTAACGCCATATCTTATTCCTTTACACTTTCACTTATATAATTTTTAAGTTTGCCTATACTTTTTGTATCTTCTTTAGAGCATAAGAATATTTTATGTTTTAAAACCGACTCACCTAACTTATTAACTAGATTTTTGTTAATTTTAGATTTCATAGACATATTTAATTTATCACATTTAGTCATGCAAATGAGAAATTCATAGTCATAAGAAAGTAGAAAATTATAAAAATCTACATCATCTTCTGTTGGCTCATGTCGAGAATCCAACAAAAAGACTATTAGTCTAAGATTTTTATTATCATTGAAATAATTTTCAACTAATTCCCCGTACATTTGATAATCAAAATCTTTCTTTGCACTAAAGCCATAACCTGGGCAATCAACTAAATAAAAAGATTCTTCAACAATAAAATAATTTAATAATCTAGTGTGTCCAGGATTGCTACTTGTATAAGCAAGTTTTTTATTGTTTGTTAATGCGTTAATTAAGCTCGATTTGCCAACGTTAGATTTGCCAACAAAAAGCACTTCCTTCAGATTATCTGAAGGAGTGTCTTTTGCATTTGCAACGCTTTTAACAAATTTAGCTTTCTTAAAATAATATTCTTCCATCTTATTCAAAAATTACTTTATAAGCATCATCTACGTTCTTCATATAGACAATTTCTAGATTTTCAGTGACTTCCTTTGGCAATTCAGTGACATTTCTTGTATTGCCATCAGGAATAATAATCTTTTTAATTCCACTTCTCATTGCAGCTAATGATTTTTCTCTTAAACCACCAATTGGCAACGCGTTTCCACGTAAAGTTACTTCGCCAGTCATTGCGATATTACCAGAAACCGGTTTCTTACTTAATGCAGAAATAAACGCGATTGTAATAGCAACACCAGCTGAAGGACCATCTTTAGGAACAGCGCCTTCAGGAACATGCACGTGAATATCATTTTCTTCAAAAAGTTTCGAATCTATGCCATATTTTTGAGCATTAGCTTTAACGTAATCTAAAGCAATCTCGCAGCTTTCTTTCATAACGTCGCCTAATTTTCCAGTTAAAGATAATCTTCCTTTTCCAGGGAAATAATTTACTTCAATTGGTAAAATTTCTCCGCCGTATTCAGTGTACGCTAAGCCAGTAACAACACCAATTTGACTATCTTTTTCTTTTTCTAATGAGTCATAAATCTCTACACCAAGATATTTTGCCACTTCTTTAGGACCGACAATCACTTCATTTAAGTGGTTATTTTCTAATTTTTCAACAACTATTTTTCTTAAAACACTAGCTATATTTCTTTCTAAGCTTCTAACACCACTTTCTCTTGTATATCTATCAATAATGTAAAAAATGCCTTCATCAGTAAATTTAACATCATTTTCTGTTAATCCGTTATTAAGCAATTCTTTCTTAATCAAAAAATCTTTAGCGATATGGAGTTTATCAATTGATGTATATGAAGGAACTTGAATAAGTTCTAATCTATCTAAAAGTGGACCAGGAATGTTTTCTATATTATTTGCTGTGCAAACGAATAAAACATTACTTAAATCATAATCAAGTTCTAAATAATTATCAGTAAAATTTTTATTTTGCTCCGGATCAAGTACTTCTAATAAAGCACTGGCTGGATCTCCTTTAAACGAGTCGTGAGATAATTTATCAATTTCATCAAGCAAAAATACTGGATTATTTACATGTATTTTTCTTAAGGAATTAATAATTCTACCTGGTCGAGAGCCGACGTATGTACGTCTATGACCTCTAATTTCCGCTTCATCACTTACTCCACCGAGTGAGCACTTAATAAATTTTCTATCTAACGCTTTCGCAATAGATTTAGACAAAGAAGTTTTACCACATCCTGGTGGACCGTAAAAGCATAATATTGGTGCTTTTAAATTATCTTTCACCTTTTTAACAGCTAAATACTCTATAATTCTTTCTTTAACATTTTTTAAGCCATAATGATCTTCATCTAAAACACTTTTAGCATGTCCAATATCATTATTATCTTTCGTTGATTCAAACCAAGGTACGCTTAAAACAATGTCGATATAATCTTGGATTAAAGAATTTTCTAACGAGCCTTGAGGCATCAATTCTTTTCTCTTTAATTCATCTTTTATCTTAGCCTTAACCTCATTAGGATAAGGATTATTTTCCAATTTATCATTTATGGTTAATTCATCAGAGCTACCATCTTCACCTAATTCTTTTTTAATAGCCCTCATTTTTTCTCTTAAGTAGTAATCTTTTTGCTGCTTTTCTGAATTCTCTTGAACAGCCTTCATTATTTCTCTATCGATTTTGTTTGAATTGATAATATCTTGTATAACTAAAAGAAGATTTAGTAATCTTTTATTCAAATCATTTTCTGATAATATGCTCACTTTTTTATCCGTCGAGCAATTTAATTTTGACGCTAAGTTATAACAGAGTTCATCAGCCGCTACGCCGTTTCTTAAATCATATTTTAACTCTTGTGAAAAAGGACCATTAAACAACGAACTTGATGCGTTTTTGTCAATCTTTTCAATAATTTGTTTTACTAAAACAGCTTCTTCCGCTTGCTCTCCGTAAACCGTTTCAAGTATTTGAACATCAGCAAAAAATACACGTTTGTCATTATCAAATTCTAAGTTTAACAATTTAGCTCTTTTAAAGCCTAAAATTCGAGTTCTAATTACACTATTACTATTAACGGTTTCAAGTATTTTACATACTGAACCAAAATTGTATATTTCATCATAACTTGTGACTTCACCTATATCAAAATTCTTTTGACTCACTACAACGCAATAAGACTCAAAGGAATCCTTTGAGTCGTTAATTGCATTGAGTGAAAACTCTCTTTGAACATTTAAAGTGGTTTGTTGAGTAGGAAACGCAACATAACCTAAAGTTATGACTACAGGTAACCTTACGGTTGTTCCATTAATTAAATCCATTAATTTGGTCACCTCCTATAGTTATAAATTATTCAGCTTTTGTTTCTTCTGAAACTTTTTTAGTTGTTTTCTTTGTTGTAGTTTTCTTTGTTGTTGTTGTTTTTTTAGTTGTTGATTTTTTTGCAGCTGGTTTCTTTTCTGCAGTTTCAGCAAGTTCTACTGTTCCTTCAACATCACCGTTGTTAGCAATAATAAATCTTTCAACTTTATTGATGAATAAATTCTCAACAATTCTTCCTTCGTTTGAACCGAATGCTTTTTTAACATCTTCAACTTTCATGTTGTAATTTTTAGCAACACTTTCATAGTATTCATCAAGTTCAGCTTTTGAAACTACTAAATTTTCGACTTGACCAATTTTGTTAATGACAAGATATTCAGTTAAACGATTCTTAGCGTCTGATTTGAATTGCTCATTAATTTTTTCATCTGTCATGCCAGTAATTTCTTTATATTGTTCAAATGATAAACCGTTTTGTTCGATTTGATGAATCATATCTTCTTTCATTTTTGCAGCTTCATCATCTAAAACTTTATCTGCAATAGTAATTGAAGCATTATCACAAATTGTTTTTAAAACTGTATTGAATTGTTGGTTTTGTGCTTGATGTTTCTTTTGCTCGAATAAAACATTCTTTTGGTGTGCTTCAAGTTCTTCAATTGTTTTAACATTTTCAATATTTAAAGATGCAACAAATTCTTCGTTTAATTCAGGACATTTTTTCTCTTTAATTTCATGAACCATACAAACAAACTTAGCATCCTTACCAGCTAAATCTTTTACATATTGTTCAGGGAATGTAACTAAAACATCTTTTTTAGATTCACTTGTAACACCAACTAATTGATCTTCAAATCCAGGAATAAATTGATTGCTTCCTAAAACTAATGAATAGTTATCTGCACTGCCGCCATCAAATTCTTTTCCATCAATATAGCCTTTAAAATCAAAAACTACAGTATCACCTTTTGCAGCAGGGCCATCTTTTAATACTAATTCTGAATTATCAGCTAATAAATGATCAATTGATTCTTTTACTTCTTTTTCAGTAACTTCTTCAACTTTAAGTGGAACTTTAATTCCTTTATAAGCTCCTAAAGTAACTTCTGGATATGTTGTAACAACAAAAGTAACTTCAAAGCCGCTTTCATCAACTTTTGTAATATTTACTTCTGGACTTCCAAATGGATTTAACTTATGTTCGTTAATAACTTCATTATAAGCTTCTGGCAAGCAGACGTTGATAGCTTCATTAATTAAATCAGCTGGATGAATTTGCTTTTTAGCTAATTCAATAGGAGCTGTTCCTTTTCTAAAGCCTTTAACTTCAACCTTAGTTGCTAATTTTTTTAATGCTTTTTCTTGAGCACTTGTCCATTTTTCACCAGAAACAGATGTGCTAATCTCAAAAATTGAGTTTCCTTTATCGACTAATTTTGTAGCCATTAATATATACCTCCGAAATACGTACGTGTAACATTATACATTAATATGTATAATTTAGTAAAGAAAAACGAATTTTGACAAAATACTTAAAAAACGTTTTTAAACTTTGTATATTTTACCATTAAAAATAAGTTTTATTTAGAAAATTTTTGTATTCTTTTACGATTTCCTCGTTTGATAATTTCAAGAACGCCTGATACGACTCATTTCCAGTTAATGAATTTTTAAAAATAGATGCAATTATTTGATACGCTGCCACGATATACGATGAAATATACTTTAAATCTAAAATATAATTAGGTGTCAAAAAATACGAACATTTTACAATCATCTTAATGACAAAATTTCCTAATGTAATATCACGTTCTTGATTTTGGATTTTTTTAATAGATCTTTTAATAAGATTCAACTGTATTAGGCTATTTTCCCTTAACTGCAATGTATTAATTGAGTAGTACTTATTATCTTTTATAAAAAGTAGGTTAGCTTCATACGAACTATCAATCAAAAAATCTAGAAGGATGCTATAAGACTCTGTCATCAATGTTTTTTCTTTCAATATTTGCTCTATTAACGCACCAACATTTATTACTTTGTATTTCTCATCGTTTATAATTTCATTCAATGCTAAAAAAACAACGTTTTCATCATCACTTTTAAGCATTTTTAAAATTTCGTCGACTTTGTAATCAACAGTTTTATTTTCATTATCGAAAGTTTTAGAAACATATATATCACTGTTTTCCAAGAATTCTTCTACTTCTTGATTAATGTATTTGAAATTTTTATATTTTTCAATTTCCTCACGTATAAGACATTCATTTTTATGATTTTTCACAAGTAAATAAATATGCATTTTGACAGCTTTAATAAAATCAGATTCTAATAGTTTTTCTTTATTGATTAAAAAATATTCAAGAGAACTTTTATAGTCTCCTAATAAATTATAACTATTTAAAACTATAAATATTTCTTTACCTGTAGCCTCATTTTTATGCTTTATTATTTCTTTATAATTGCCATTATTAAAAAGTGCTGAAAACTTATTACTCGTCATAAGTTTCTCCTAATTTATTAAATAATTCAACAGCAACATGTTCAGGTAAAAGTTGTTTTAATTCTTCTAATGAAGCATTTTTTAAATCATAAATTGATGGATATGCTTTTATAAGTTCTTCTTTTCTTTTATTTCCAATTCCTTTTACATCATCAAATACACTTGCAAACATATTTTTATTACGTTTATTTATATGTGTATTAATCGCATACCTATGTACCTCATCTTGCATTCTAGTTAAAAGAAAAAATAGTTCTTTATCATTATCTAAAAAATATTCATTGAAATTTTCATCCATTAAACTACTTGTTTTATGTTTGTCACTTTTTACTAAACCAGCAATGTTAATCTTAAGTTCTAGGTTTTTAATTACTTCCTTAGCTACTTCAATTTGAGTTTTTCCGCCATCAACAATTATTAAATCAGGGAAGGATTCTCTATCATTTTTTAATTTCGAATATCGTCTCATCAGTGTCTCGCGCATACTACTTAAATCGTCTTTTTTATTATAACTTTCAATATTAAATTTACGATACATTTTTTTTGCTGGTTCACCATTTATAAAAACTACCATCGCACCAATCGCATTAGTTCCTTGCAAATGAGAATTGTCAAAAAGTTCTATTCTTAATGGTGTTTTTATATTTAATATTTTTCCAAGCCTTTCAAGTAAAGTAAACTTGTCATCGCTTAAACGAGCTGTCAAAAAATGTGCATCTAAAGCTTCTTTAGCGTTTATCTCAGCCATAGAAATTACATCATGTAATTTACCCTTAGTTGGAAAACTAACTATCGCATCAACGTTATCACATAATAATTCTTTTATTTCGTTGTTAGAAACAATCACTTCTTTTGGGACTGGGTTTAATAAATAATATTGATAAATTATATTTGATACAAATTCGTTTATATCACCTATCAGTGGATAGCAAAAACTTCTTTTTGATAATAAAGTGCCATTTCTATAAGCAAATAACGCTATCGAAACATATGATTGTCTTATATAAAAAGCAAAAACATCCAAATTTAATTTATCTTTGAATTCGACAATTTGCTTTTGATTAATATGATTAATTGAATCCAACATTTTCTTATACTCTAAAGCATTTTCAAAATCTAATTCTTTAGAATATTTTTCTATCTTATCTTTAATAGAATAAATTATTTTTTGATTATTACCTTTTAAAAAATCACAAATTTCATCGATATATTTAACATATATATCAGAATCTATTTTGTTGATGCAAGGCCCTAAACACTGATGTAAATGGTAATATAAACACGGAGTATTTGGTATTGCCTTGCACTTTCTTAAAGGGAAAAGTTTGTTTATCAAATTTACAATTTCAAAAGCTGCTGTACTATTTGGATACGGACCAAAATAGTCACATTTTTTATCTTTTGTAGTTCTAGAAACCGAAACATACGGTTCTTTAACGCATTTATGAATTGCAATATAAGGATAATGTTTATCATCCATAAGCATTATATTGTATCTTGGATGATGAGTTTGAATCAAATTCATCTCCAAAATCAATGCTTCTTTTTCAGTTTTTGTTATTATAGTTTCAAAATAAGCCACATGAGAAACCATCGCAGCGGTTTTTCCATTTTGTGACCTTAAAAAATATTGAGAAACTCTGTTCTTTAAGTTTTTTGCTTTACCAATATAAATAATATTATCATCCGCATCATGCATTAAATAACATCCTGGTTTATTTGGTAATAAATTTATTTGTTTATTTAATAGTTCGTTCATTTGAGTTCAATAATAGTCGATCCACTTCCGCCATCTAATTCATTTCCTAAACGATAAGATTTTACATTACTTTTTCCTTTTAGATATTCGTGAATAGCTTTTTTTAGCTGACCACTTCCATAGCCATGTATGACTTTAACGGTTTTCAAGCCTCTTAGAACACAATCATCCAAATATTTATCTAAGGCAGAGATACCTTCATCTATATGGTATCCAATTAAATTAAGGCTATGTCCTACATTTTTAGTA
>CAUWDL010000043.1:0-10136 GCA_963557285.1 uncultured Bacilli bacterium
GGCACCTGTTATAATTTTCTCACCTTTAAATGGCTTATATGGTAGTGTATATTTTAGACCTGCAAATAAAATATGGACTCAAACTATAATTATATTTGTTGCGGCTGCCTTTAATATTATCCTTTCACTAATCTTGATTCCTTACTATGGAGCTTTAGGAACGACTGTCGCTCGCTTAGTTGCTGAATTTATTCAACTGCCTTTACTAATTCTATGCTCTTATAAAATTATACCAATTAAAACTTCCTTACTAGCAATGGTAAAGCCACTTATAAGTGGTGTTATTATGTTTATTGTTGTTTATTTGGAAAATATTTACTTGGTTAATGTATTCAATAATTCTATTATTCATTTAGTTGTAATGATTTTCACAGGTGTAATCGTTTATGGCACTTTTGAGTTGGTGTTGAAAGATGAGATACCTTATAATATAGTAAAGACCTTATTCAATAGAGTCTTTAAAAGGAATTAATTTTATATAATGTATGGCGAAATTTTTAATTACGGGTGGTGCAGGTTTTATTGGCGGAAATTATTTAAATATTATGGTTAATAAATATCCTGATGATATGTTTGTTTGTGTTGATTGCTTAACCTATGCAGGTAATATTGAGACGTTAAAACAAATTATGAATTGCAAAAATTTTAAGTTTATTAGACAAAATATTTGCAATAAAGAGGAAATGTTTAAAATTTTTAATCAAGAAAGCTTCGATTATGTAATTAATTTCGCAGGAGAAAGTGATGTTGACAGAAGTATTGTCAATCCAGAAATATTTTTTAAAACAAATACAATAGGCACCCTCGTGCTATTGGAAGCGTGCAGAATTTATGGAATTAAACGATTTCATCAAATCTCAACAGATGAAGTTTATGGAGATATTTCACTAGATAATACTGATTTAATTTTTGATGAGAAATCACCTCTTCGCGCATCTAATCCATATAGTATTTCAAAAGCAAGTGCAGATTTATTAGCTCTTTCTTTTTATAGAACGTTTCATTTACCGATTACAATTTCAAGGTGCACTAATAACTATGGTCCTTTCCAGCATCCTGAAAAATTAATTCCACTAATAATAACAAAAGCTAAAAATTTAGAAAAAATCCCACTATTTGGAAATGGATTAAATGTTCGAGATTGGATTTATGTCGCTGATCATTGTAACGCTATTGACTTAATAGTTCGATATGGTACAGATGGAGAAATTTATAATATTAGCAGTAATAACGAAAGAACTAATTTAGAGGTAGCAAAGACTATTATTGATTTCTTAGAGAAAAATGAACGTTTAATTACGTTTGTTAAAGATAGACCTGGTCATGATTTAAAATACGCACTGAACAGCGATAAAATTAAAAAAGAAATGCATTGGAAGCCGAATACTGAATTTAATGATGGCATTGCTTATACTATTAAATGGTATCTAGAAAATTATGATTGGACTTGTTGTGCTAGAAAAAAAGATAATTGCGATTAAATTAAAACAATTTTAAAAATATTTACGATTCATTAACTTTAATGATTGTTTTAAAAAATTTGTATAGAATAATCAAAATATTAATGACTTTTTAACTTTAATAATAACTTGAAAATAATCCTTGTTTATTTTTACAACAAATTCTCACAATATTCTTTAAAAAGCATTAAGAAAAGAGCTTTTATAAATTATATGCTAATTAAATGTTGACATTATTAAATTATGAGCATAAAGAAATTATTTATCATAGAAGAAATACTTATTCCTAAAAATTTTAAAAGACTAAATTTGACAAAAAATATATATAAACAAAGTGAAACGTTATTTTAGATATGGTATGTTGTATTGCTTTACCTAGACAATTAACCATATATTAGTAAAAAATACATGATAATAAATGATATAAGTGATGGTTGTTTAGCTACTTGCGCAAATCAATTATGTTTCGAATAAATGTAGAAAATCATTGGTAAACACATAGAACTGTAATTAATATGACTCACAAGTTGTGCATTAATTCCTTTTAATTATCTACTTGTATTTCTAGAATAGAACTTATTTTAAAGCAATAAAACTCAATAAAATATATTGTTTCGATTTTAGATACAAAACAAGCGACTTATCAAGTGTATATGAGTCAAATTAAAAAGCAAATTTAGAAGAATGTTTTTAAAAGGCTTAATAAGACAAGATATAGTTAAGTTTTTAAACAATTTAATACAATCATAAAAATAATGTAAATATTGCCAATAATTTTATTTTTTGATGTAAGAAAAAATACACTTAATTAGCAAAAATAAATAAATTAATAAGGTAAGAAATATTTTTTCATATAAAAAGCCGTACAATAATTGCGATTATAAAAAATAACAATTTTTAGTTAATTTCGCTTTTATCATTGCAAGTAGAAAATTGATTTTGATAAATGAGTTAAATATAATATGATTATTTTTGCTATGCTAAAAAGATAATTAAAAAATATAACTTATAATTAGTACATCTTTCGTATGAATGATTTTTCATATCAAAATTATAGGTTATACACTATTAGATTGATTTTAAGAAATAATTAATATTTATAATGAAGAACAATTTTTCGGAACGTCTAATTAAATTAACATTAACAATAAATAGTATTAATAAGAAATTTAAATTGGCTGGAATAAATACAAAAAACACTATATGTAAAACATTAGTTTTATTGATTTAAAAAATGAGAACTAAATAAACCTCATCAAATCTTATGACTTTAATAATTATTTTTAGTTTTTCATTAAAATTTTAAAAAATTATTTATTAATTCAATTTGTCGAATATTTGGTCAAAATTTTGTAACCATGTATCCCAGTTTAGTTCATCTATATATTTTTTTCTAGCGTTGTTAGAATAAATTGTGTATGAATCCAAAATTTGCATAACTGCGTCATCAAGTTTTCTTATATCTCTAGTCTTTTCTAATAAAACCCCGTTATAATTATTTTGTAGGTAGTCTTTGACTCCCCCGACATCAAAACTAATAGATGGCAAACCGAACATAGATGCTTCACACAAAACGATTGGCGAGCAATCTGCTATGGTTGGAAGAATGAAGATATCACATTCTTTGTAAATAGAACATATTATATTTTCTTCGTCTGGGTTATTTTTATTTAAACGACCGTGAAAAATAATATTGCCATCTGAAAAATTATCTGGTTTGGAAAAACCAATTATATGCAACATGAACTTCTTGTCAGAGTGTTGTTTATTCAAACTTTGTACTGTCTCAATAGCTAAATCAAAACCTTTTCTATAATAGTCAACACCGACAATAAGCAGTTTTACAATTTTCGTAGGAGTTTGCTTTTCTCGATATTCATCTTTTAAATTTGAGCCAAATTTTACTACATTAATTTTTGAATTACTAATTTTATAGTGTGAAATGCAAGTTTGTATTGGCCAGGAACTTGAAAAAATTATCTGTTGAGCGATGTCTAAAGCTTCTTGTTCAATATGATCTCTTTTCTTTGTTATAGGATTGTTAATATAAAAAGAGCCAAAGTCTTTATAATTAGTATCGCTTAAATAGATAATTTTGCAATTTAAGCCTTTTAACATTGGTGTAATATCTGAAGCAATAGGGGCGAAAATTGTAATTCCTGGATATTTTTTTATGGCCTTTCTTAATCTTATTTTTTTGAAAATGTCAAGAACAGGATAACGCTTGTATTTATTTAAAGTTATGATTCTGATAATTAAATCAAAGCCTTTCTCAATTAATGTTCTACCAAAAGTCATTTCTATAATATCATATTCTTTCGATAAAGCTTTATACATTCTATATGTAGTTCCTGACCACGATCTTTTATCTTGTATTTTATCAATGGTTAAATAAATTAATTTTTTCATAATTTTTATTTTAAAATATTTGATATTTAAAAACAAGTTTTATCAATTTAGTATATATTTTGATTATGTTTTGTACCAAACGAAGCAAAATACGATCAATAGAAAAAACTTTGTTTAGTAATGAAATCCTCAAATTTTATTGGAGATGTCTAATGAAACATTTAAATCTCACAAATACTTAACTATCAATTATTTTTTTAATGTAAGAAAGTAAATTTTCATTAAAAAAATAAAAAGTTCGCTATTTTAATAAATGATTTTTTAGCCTAGCCTTTTTCGTTACTGTTGCTATTTTATTAACTTTTCTAATATGCTAACAAAATATTAAAATGTAAGCGCTTCCATTTATGCATTAAAAATAACTAGTTATTATATTTCTTGTTCTTTTTTAGATAGTAAATTTGTAAAATTTCTTTACAAATAGGAGAAAAATCACAATGAAATTTAAAAAGAAGAGACTCGTTGGAATCTCTTTGTATTCATTAGGCATTGTTTCTTTAATTGCATTATCTTGTATTGCTGAAACAGTATGCGATAAATATGATGCAACATTTAAAGCAGCTTTAGGAGATTTAGGAAAAGCTCATACAGAAGTTAAATATGATGGAGTAGATCCAAATTACTATACTAATGAATTAAAAGATAAAAACGAAATAGAAAAATTTCAAAAAACAAGTTCATATAATATTGTTAAGGAAGGAATTACTTTATTAGAAAAAGGAAATATTCCATACGCTAAAGATACAAAGATATCTCTTTTTAGTAAGTCATCAGTGAATTTTATTTTTGGCGGAACAGGTAGTGGCGTCGCTAGTAGTGATTTAAATTTAAAAGACGTTTTTAACACAAACGGATTTAAAGTTAATGAAAAACTTTGGAATTTTTATTCAAAAGGCGATGGACAAAAATTTAAAAGAGGGATAGGTTCTATTAATTATGGAGATACGGATGACTATTCAATTAACGAAGTTCCTTTATAATTAATTACTAAAAATAATGATATTACATCTTCCTTTAAAGAATATAATACAGCAGCTTTTGTATTAAGTAGAACTGGTGGCGAAGGTAATGATTTAGCTAGAGGAATGAATGATTATGTTGACACTTCAAAAGATATGTCAAAAGGCTATCATAAAGATTCTTTAGGAGATAAAAAGAAAAGTTATCTTGAACCTGATTCGATAGAGTTAGAAACAATTAAATATTTAAATGATAATTTTAATGATGTAATTTTAATTGTTAACTGCAATAACCCAATGGAACTCGATTGGGTTAAAGATTATCCTAATATACATACAGTAATTAATGTACCTGGAACTGGAAGTTATGGCTTAGAAGCTTTACCGCGAATTTTAACAGGAGAAGTTACTCCTAGTGGTCATTTAACAGATACATATGTTGCAAATAATTTTTCATCACCTGCTATGAACAATATGGGTGAATTTGAATATTTAATTGATGGAAAAAAGTTCCTAATTATGAAGGTACATCATGGGCTGATGGTTATTATTACGTTTCATATAACGAAGGCATTTATGTTGGATATAGATATTATGAAACTCGCTATGAAGATGTTATTTTAAATAGAAATAATGCTTCAAAAATGAGTGAACAAGAAGTATCAAAAAGTAAAGAACTTGGTAATACTACATGGAATTATGAAGATGAAGTAATTTATCCATTTGGATATGGTGCTTCTACAACTGAATTTGAATGGTCAGATTTTAAAGTTGATAAAGTAGAAGATGATTTTATCGCTACTATTAAAATTACAAATATCGGTGATAGAAGTGGAAAAGAAGTTGTTCAACTTTATGGACAAACACCATATGGCAATTATGAAAAAGAACATAATATCGAAAAAAGCGCTGTAGAATTACTTGGTTTTTCAAAAACAAAAGAGCTTAAACCTAATGAGAGTGAAGTTGTTACTATTTCTTTTAATGAAAAAGAATTAACAAGCTACGACTATAGAAATCTCGAATCATACGTTTTAAGTGCAGGTCAATATTATATTACTGCTGCAAAAGATAGCCATGCTGCAATTAATAATATTTTAAGAGTAAAAGGAATTGATGAAAATAGATTAAGTCCTTCTCCAAGCGAACAAGAAGCAGGAAATCCGAAATTGGTTGATAGTTCTTTTAAACTAGAAGAAGTTAACGAAACGAAATATAAGTTTGATGAAACCACTAATACAAAAATCGAAAATCAATTTGAGATGGCTGATATTAATACTTATGATAAAAATGTTACATATTTTAGTAGAAAAGACTATCTAAATACATACCCAAAAATATATGGAGATGTTAGTAATATAAAATCTAAACACAGTGAAAGAATTAATAATCAAGATGAAAATAATCCAGTTGGATTTGAATATACCAAAGAGCTTGATAAAAATTCCAAAATTTATAAGTTACTACAGAGCTATGATTCATTAAATCCGCTTAATGAAAATGATATTAAAGATGTAACATGGAATTATAAAGAAAGCGATTTAGAATTAATTGATTTAAGAGGTCGAGATATTTCAGATCCTTTATGGGATACATTAGTTTCTAAATTATCTATTGAAGAAGCTCAAAGTTTAATACAAAATGCTGGATATAAAACTGAAGCGATTGAATCAATTGCTAAACCTGAAACAAGTGATAAAGATGGCCCAGCAGGCTTAAATTCAGTTGCAGGACACTTTGCTTTAGGACCAACTTATCCATGTGGATTATTAATTGCGCAAACATGGAATAAAAAATCAGCAACTATTAAAGGCGAATCACTTGCTTTAGATTGCTATGCAAATAATATTACTGGTTGGTATGGACCTGGCAATAATATTCATAGAACCCCATTTGGTGGTAGAAATTTTGAATATTATAGTGAAGATCCACTTATTAGCAGTGAAATGGCTAAACATGAAATTATGGCTGTTGCTAAGAAAGGAATATTTGTTTATTTAAAACATTTTGCTTTAAATAACCAAGAAATTCATAGAGAAAAAGAAAGTGGATTATGCACTTATTCAAATGAACAAGCAATAAGAGAAATTTATTTAAAAGCTTTTGAAGGCGCTGTTAAAGGAAATCAGATTGAAGAAACATATTACGAAGTAGAAATAGACCCTGCTGGGAATTTAATAAAAGACAATAATGGTAATTACACATTTAAAAAGAAAACAACTTCGATTAATTCATGCTTAGGAATCATGTCATCATTTAATAGAATTGGTCCAGTTTGGGCAGGTGGAAATTACAATTTAATTACTAATCTTTTAAGAAAAGAATGGGGATTCCCTGGAGCAGTTTTGACAGATTATTATCACACCTGGTTTATGGACACTAAACAAGCAATCATGGCTGGCGGTTCATTAAGTCTAGATCCTGAAGAGGAGAAATTTATAATTGATCCGAATGATAAAGTTTTAAACTATCAAGCTCATGAAGCTGTTAAAAGCACGCTTTATATGATTAGTAATAGCTATGCAATGAACGGTTATATCCATGGTGTAAAACCTACGAGAGTTATGGCTGTATATGAAGTTATCTTGATCAGTTTACATGTATTTTGCGCTATATTATCATTATTATTCGTGTTCTTAATATATAGAACAATAAGAAAGCAAAAAAATGAAAACAACATTATTGTTGAAGAAAATAATTTATAATAAAGGGGAAACTATGAAAAAGAATGTTAAAACTTGTACGTTATTGTCGTTAGTAGCATTGTTTGGCACCTCATGTGGAACAAAGGTAGATTATTCTACAATTCCAGACATTGAAACTGTAGTAATGGAGGATTTTGAAAAAAATAAAACTCAATTATTTAATGTTTCTAGTGGCTACTCAAATGGAAGTCCATTTGCAGTTACATGGCAAAGTAGTAATGTAACTTATAATGATGGTGTGATGAATCTAGAAATTAAAAAAGATGGAAGTAATTTAACTGGTGGAGAATTAAAGAGTAAAGATTTCTTTCAATATGGTTCTTTTGAAGTAAAAATGAAGCCTATTAAATCTAGTGGAACGGCATCTACTTTCTTTACGTATACTGGGCCAACCGATGGTCATCAATGGGATGAAATTGATATTGAGATTTTAGGAAAAGATACTACAAAGGTTCAATTTAACTATTTCACAAATGGTGTTGGGAATCATGAATACATTTATGATTTAGGTTTTGATGCAAGTCTTGAATATCATGACTACGGCTTTAGATGGGAAAAAGAAAGCATTACTTGGTTTGTTGATGGCAAAGCTGTTTATCAAGCAACAGAGGATATTCCTCAAACAGAGCAAAGAATTTTAATGAATGCTTGGACAAGTGATGACACATTGACTTCACGGATGGGTAAATTACCTAATGATTTTACAAATGACACTGTAAAATATGATGAAATTCGTTATTCTACATTTGATGGAAAGCCATATGAGCCAACATTTGAGATTACGCCTGAAATCGATCCAAACGATTTGACATGGACAAAATTAGACTTAGATATCGCAGGTAATGATTTTTATAAAGTTGAAAAAGTTGAAGGTAAACATCATATAACATATCAAGATATTAAAGGAAATTGTTACCAAAATGTTTTTGCTTCTTTACCGGAATCAAGCAAAAAAGCTAATTCAATACGCTTTAATATCACAAATAAAAGTGAAAGTGATATAAATGCACGTGCTGATGTTAATGCTCCTGAGGGAGTAACACATGGACCTCAAAATATTAGATGTATTAATACAAAAGCAACACAAGATGGTAATGAAATTCCTACAAATCTTGAATGGGGTGGAAGTTCATTTGCACTAAAAGGAAAATCAACTTCTCAAATTGAAGTTAGATATGAAGGTGATCCTAGCGACATTATGTTTTTCTTTGATTCAGCTTGTGGAGATGAAAAAATAAGAAGTGGAGATGTTACAATTAGCGATATCGAAATTGCCACGTATCCAACGTCAGAAAGGCCAAATCCAGATGTAACTCCAGATGAAAATGATATTGTTGAATTAGATTTATCATTTAACAGCAATGAATCTTATAAAGTTAATAAAGTAGAGAAAGAAACAAATATTACTTATGCTGATATTGTTGGCGATTCTTATAAAAACATATATGCTCTTTTGGGCGAAAGAGTTAAAGGAAGAAATGTTATTGAATTCAAGATTAAGAATAATTCAAAGAATCCAATTCAAGGAAGATGTGATGTTAATGCTCCTGAGGGAGTAACTCACGGAACTAATAATATTAAAGCTTTGAATTTAAAAGCTAAGCAAGATGATAAAGAAATAAGAACTGATCTTGAATGGGGTGGAAGTTTCTTCACTTTAGATCCTAATAAAGAAAGCACTATTCAAATAATTTATGAAGGTGACGCTAATGATTTAATGTTTTATTTTGATTCAAGTATCGGAGATAAAACTGTTCATAGTGGTGATGTTACTGTATCAAATTTTGTATCAAAAATAGTTAAATAAAATTATTAGAATGTCAAATGGCATTCTAATAATTTTTTGTATGCTATATTTAATATTTGTATAGTTTTTAAGATTTTTTTATAATTTTATTATGTTTAAAATTGCTTTATTAGATGATGATAAAAATAGTTTAAGTGAATTAACAAAGTATTTAAATGAATACTTTTTTAATCATGAACTAGAATATAAAATCTATACATTTACAAATGGATTCGATTTTTTAGATTCATTAAAAGAAAATTTTACAATTGCTTTTCTAGATATTGACATGCCTGCGATTAATGGATTAGAAGTGGCTAGAAAATTAAGAAATATAGACAAGAATATATTTATAATTTTTGTTACTAACATGGCAAGTTGTGCAATAAATGGATATGAAGTAGAAGCAATTGATTTTTTAGTTAAGCCTATATAGAAGGAACAAATCTCATTTGCTTTAAATAAAGTAGTTGATAAGCTTGATAAGGCTAGTTACAAAAAAATTAATATAAAAACTAAATCTGGATATATAGCAATTAAAGATAATGATATCGATTATATCGAAGTTAGCTTACATTCTTTGATATTTCATACGCGTAATGGTGAATTTGAAACGTATGGTTCTTTAAAAGATTTAGAAAATTTATTAAATGATGAAAAATTTGTAAGATGTAATTCTTGTTATTTAGTTAATCTTGATAGCGTATTAAAAATAGAAGGAGATGAATGTGTATTAAAAAATGGCTCACTTCAAATATCAAGAAGCAAAAAGAAATATTTTATTCAAAAATTTTTAGAGAATATTTAAAATGCAATT
>CAUWDL010000044.1:0-10059 GCA_963557285.1 uncultured Bacilli bacterium
TCTATCTTATTTCTACGAACATAACGGATTGGCTGCAAGCATTACCGCCCACGCAACTAACAATTTGTTCGCAACTTTAATACAAATTATCATGGGTTAATATTATGAGATTTTTATCTAATTTTACATTAAGAATTATTGCAATTATCGCTATGACATTTGATCACATTGGTAAAATGTTATACCTTTTTTATCCAACATTAGATTCTATAAGAACTATTAATAATGCTTTTTCTATTATTGGTCGATTAGCTTTTCCGATATTTATTTTCTTGTTAATTGAAGGGTTTTATCATACATCAAACTTTAAAAAATATCTTTCAAGAGTTGGTGCGATGGCTATCATAATATATATTGCGGAATTAATAATTGGACTTGTTCCTGGTATAGCCGATAACGCAAGTGGCGATCTTCTCAAATTTGGTAATATATTCATAGATTTAATTGTGACACTTATTTTCATGAAACTAATTACAAGTGAAAGCAATGTTAAAAAAACATTAGCGCTTCTTCCGTTAGGTTATTTAACATTGTTTACATTTATTCAAAATGATTTTATATATGTTGGAAATTCAGTTTCGCAATCATTTGTAGCTGGATTAGCACCACAATATAGTTTTGTTACATTAGTTATTCTTATTGTATATGCTTTATATACTCTTCTAAAAAATTTTTATATTTATAACAAAGCTCAAGTAAAATTAACATCAAGAGAATTGTTTGTTACAAAAAGTTTTGAAAATCGTACATTAACCTTTGCAATAACAATATTATTATCATGTCTCATATTTTACGGATTAACATACGTTAAAGGTTTAAATTTAAATACAGATTTCGTTAATGATACATACTTCTTATTAGCTATTATTCCTATTTTATTTTACAACGGAAAACTTGGATATAACAATAAATATATAAAGAGTGCATATTATTTGTATTATCCATTATCTCTTTGTATTATTTACTTGATAGTAAGTTGTATATCAATGTAATATTTGATTAATAATTCTATCTTAGTACGGAGGTAAAATATGTTAATACACTTAGGCAATAAAGAACAATTTAATGAAATTACAAAATCTGGTATCGTTTTAGTAGATTTTTATGCAACATGGTGTGGACCATGCAAAATGCTTTCGCCAGAACTTGAAAAGTTAGCTGAAGAAGATCCTTCAATTAATGTTTTAAAAATTGATATTGATGAATTTGATGAAATCGCTGCTGAATATAATATAAGAGCAGTCCCAACACTACTTTTATTTAAGAATGGCACAGTTTTAACTTCAGCTAGTGGATTTAGACCATTAGCAAGTTTAAAACAATTCGTTAATACAGCAAAATAAAATATAAAAAAGTTTCGACCAAATCGAAACTTTTTTCTTAATAAAATGTTGTTAACCAAAATATAAAAACCGTTAATGACACAATAAACAGGATTACGCCAAGACTCATTCCGAAATTACTGAAATCTTTTCCTTCTTTTTTATTTTGCTTTGATATGTGTACGCCAATCGATGAGACAACTATCGTACTTATAGAAAAAGCAAGTGCTGCTGTACTTAAATAAACAAAAACAAATGACAAAATAACAAAAATGATTGTGGCTAGCGAAAATGCAAATCCAGTAACGCCACAAACAGTCAAATTAACTTTTTTCTTCTTTTCTTTAACTTCTTCTTTATTTTCTAAATCTTCTTTTTTATCCATATTATAATTCTATCAAATTTTCAGCATTTTTATATTTAAAATATCTAAATAATTCAAAAATAATAAATATTGTAAGAGGACAGAGAAACCCTGCTAAATCTATCAAGACATCCTTATAAGAAGGTTCTCGGTTTTCTGGTATCATTTGCAAAATCTCGCTTATAATAGCAATAAATAATCCATATAATAATACAAAAGCAAAGCATTTCACTTTAATAAATCTATTTTGTTTTAAAAAAACTAAACTAATAGTTCCAAATAAAGAAAATACAAAGAACAATCCAAAATGTCCAATTCCTTTTCTAATTAAAGTTTGATATACATCCGATGTAATAGCGACATTAATTCCGAAAAAGTGCAAAAAATTAGCGACCAAATCACCTATTTTTGTACTTTGAGATAAGCTGTCATCAGCATTATTTAAACTTAAATAGAAAATAAAAATACTTGTAACGATAAATGCAAAAACAAATAGACAAATTACTCTTTGTTTAAACCTAGATTGCTGTTTTTTCATTCATTCAAAAATTATAATTCATTAGATAAAATATAATATTTATTCTCATCTAAGCTATAAATTGATTTATATCTACGTTCATATAACTCTTTATTTTCTTGTTGCTTTTTTAGCAATTCTTTTTCTGCAGTATTTGATAATAATGCTATTTTTAGATTATATACTTTATCTCTTTTCATCATCTTTAGCACTTCATTTTTAATAGACTCAATTCGTATAGAATCTATTTCATTATCATCATCTATCACATCAAAATCTAAATTGCATTTAAAGCCGAATGGGTTAAGTGTAACAATATGATATTCTTCATTTATAAATTCACTATATTCATTATTAATAATTAAAACAAAGAAGAATGCAAAAACTGCACCAAAGAAATCACAAGCAAAAATAGGTATCGATTCAAAGAATCCATAAATTATTTGCGATAACAATAGCACAAAGAAGAATACACAAAGACTTCTCTTAGCTTTACGTAATCTTAAGCATTTATAAATTGATATGGCAAAAAACGAAAGAATGAAAATAAAATAAATCAATCCGCCACTAGCGATATATTCAAAATAAGTATTATGCATATAATAAATATAGCCGCCATGTGTACGAGGTAATAGAAATGATAAGCCATATCCAAATCCAAAAATGAAATCTTTTAATGTAGCGTTTTGATAGCACATTTCAATAATGTTTGCTCGTTGTTCATTTGTTCGATTTATAATTATATCAAAAATATCTTTTAGTGGATGAGTAACGCCTTCATAAACAAATGTTATATTTTTAAAAACGAATAATTCAAGTAATACTAATAATAAAACAATGCCTAAAGCTGAAATATATGTTAATCCAAGCCACTTAGATTTCTTAAATGCAGGATATATTAGATAAATAATCATACCTAAATATAAAATAACAGTAGAAATCATTGTTGCTCTACACATACTCATAATAATAAAAGGGAAAAATAAAATGCTAAAAATTGATAGCCAATACTTTTTAGTTAAAATCGATAAGAAAATAAATGCAACTGTGCCTATATACAATGTATGACCAAAAACATTACCTATTCCATACCAAGATTTTAAAAAGTAATTTTTCTCAAATAAATTCAGCCCATTTTCAAAGAAATGTTTGTATACATCTTGCTCTGCAATAAGAGAATAAATAATTGCTGCAAAAACATAACCGATAATAGCAATTAATAAAACATTAATACAAGTTTTGCTTGATTTGGTTCTTTTTAATAAAGAATAAAAAGCATAAATCATTAAAATAGATAAATAAAAAGCTAAGATACTCCAAATCTTTTCATTCAACGTTGGGCCACCATTTGGAACTGCCCATTCTCCAAAAGCATGAGTAACATCTTTAAATGAAATTATAAGTATCATATATAAGCAAATGGATGCTAAAGCCACTATAAAATATAAGCTCTTTCTAGAAAAATTAACCATACCGCTTTTATAAGCTATATATATTAAATATCCATATAAACAAGTAATTCCAATAGGTATTAATATAATCGCCCATAAAGGTATTGTCCCACCAAATACCATAAATTGAGGATATTCACCAATATTTACTTCAAGGATATTTCCGTATAAGATACTAAATCCAATAGTTAAAGCGACAAAAAAAAATAAATAAAATCATAAAAGTTCTTAGTCTTTAATTTCATATTTTATATATTATTCTATTTATATATATTTTTCTATATAAGAAATAGCTAAAACATATAAAAAATTCTCACGGAATCGTGAGAATTTTTACTATTTAATGTAATTTAATATGTTTGGTAATGTTGCAATAACATCAATATTATTAGAATTTGAATGCTTCACTAATAATGTTGGTGCTGATGTAATATCATATTTTTCAACCAAATCTTGCCTTTCGCTTGCATCAATTGTAGTTACAGAAATTCCTTTTTCATGTAATACTCTTAAAGCAATTTTACAATTTGGACAGGTTTTAGTTGTGAATAAAACGAATTCATCTTCATTATTTTGAACACTGTGGCAAGAGCATTCTTCATGTGAACAGGATTCATGTTGTTCTTGTTCATGTTTTAAAGAGTGATCATGTGGGACATATTTTTTATTACAAGCATCATAAACTTTACGTTCTTTAAATTCTTGTAATTTTCCATCATTCCAGTTTTGAACAGGTCTATAATACCCTGTAATTCTTGAATAAACTTCAGTCTTCTTGCCACATTTTGGACATTCATAAACTTCTCCACTTATATATCCATGATCTTTACAAACAGAATATGTAGGTGAAATTGTATAGTAAGGTAAACGATAGTTTTCTGCAATTTTTCTAACAAGAGTTGCAGCAGCTTTCCAATCAGGCAATTTTTCACCCAAGAATGTATGGAAAACAGTACCGCTTGTATACAATGTTTGGAATCTATCTTGAACATCTAACGCTGCAAATAGATCGTCAGTATATCCAACTGGTAAATGACTTGAGTTAGTGTAATATGGAGTATTTCCATTTTCAGTAGCAGTTATAATGTCAGGATATTTTTCTTTATCATGCTTTGCTAATCTGTAACTTGTTGATTCAGCTGGAGTAGCTTCTAAATTATATAAATCACCATATTGTTCTTGATAAATAACAAGTCTTTCTCTCATGTGATTTAAAACTTTTTCTGTAAAATCTTGAGCTTCTTTTTGTGTTAAATCTTCTCTAATCCAATTAGCATTTAAACAACATTCATTCATACCAACTAAGCCAATTGTAGAGAAATGATTATTAAATGTTCCTAAATAATGCTTTGTATATGGATATAATCCATCATCAAGTAATTGTGAAATTACCTTTCTTTTAATCTTAAGAGATCTAGCAGCAATATCCATCATATGATCAAGTCTTGCAAAGAAATCTTTTTCATCTTTAGCAAGATATCCAATACGTGGCATGTTGATTGTAACAACGCCAACTGAGCCAGTTGATTCTCCACTTCCGAAGTAACCACCACTCTTTTTTCTTAATTCTCTTAAATCAAGTCTAAGTCTACAACACATACTTCTAACATCGCTTGGTTGCATATCACTATTAACATAGTTTGAGAAATAAGGTGTGCCATATTTAGCAGTCATTTCAAAAAGTAATCTATTATTTTCAGTATCACTCCAATCAAAATCTTTTGTAATTGAGTAAGTTGGAATTGGATATTGGAATCCACGGCCATTTGCATCGCCTTCAATCATAGTCTCGATAAATGCTTTGTTGACCATGTCCATTTCTTTTTTACAATCTTTATATTTAAATGGCATTAATTCGCCGCCAACAATACAATTTTGTTCTGCTAAATCATTTGGAACAGTCCAATCAAGCGTGATGTTTGTAAATGGTGCTTGTGTGCCCCATCTTGCCGGAATATTGCAACCATAAACAAATGATTCGATACACTTTTTAACTTCTTCATATGAAAGATTATCTACTTTAACAAATGGTGCAAGATATGTATCGAATGATGAGAAAGCCTGAGCACCTGCCCATTCATTTTGCATAATTCCTAAGAAATTAACCATTTGATTGCATAATACCGAAAGATGCTTTGCAGGTGCACTAGTAATTTTTCCTCTTACACCGCCTAAGCCTTCTTGGATTAATTGCTTTAAACTCCAACCTGCACAATATCCACTTAACATGCTTAAGTCATGAATATGAAGATCAGCATTTTTATGTGCGTTTGCGATTTCTTCATCATAGATTTCACTTAGCCAATAGTTAGCTGTAATAGCGCCACTATTAGATAAAATTAATCCACCGATAGAATATGTAACAGTTGAATTTTCTTTTACTCTCCAATCTGTCTCTTTTATGTAGCTATCAACAATCTTTTTATAATCTAATGTTGTATTCATTTTTCTTAATTTTTCATGGTTTTTTCTATATAAGATATAGCTTTTAGCAACATCAGAGAATCCAGCTTCCATTAAAACTTGTTCAACTAAATCTTGGATATCTTCAACTGATAATTTGTCATCTTTAATTTTTGAATCAAATCTTGATGTAACTTGAAGTGAAAGCATATCCAATTGCGTTTGATCAACTTCTCTATTAACACTTTTAAAAGCTTTCCCAATTGCCTTTGAAATTTTTGTGATGTCGAATAATACAACACTACCATCTCTTTTTACAACTTTGTACATAATCTACTCACTAACTCCTCTTATCTCTGCCGAAATTCCGTTCTCTTTTAATAATTTAACGAATTCTTCTAATTCTTCTTTTTTATATGCATGTAATCCTCTTTCAATACAAGTGTCAGAGTCTTGAAATCCTTGTAAGAAATATTTTTTACATCCTTTTAGCATATTAGAAATTTCGATAAAATCCGCTTTTTTATGAAATTCTTTTACTACAGTCGTTCTAAATTCATAATCAACTGTTCCCTCTAACAAGAAATTGATTGATTCCATAATATTATCTAGGTTCATCTTCTTGCATCCTGTTGTTAAAGCATAATTCGTTAAAGAATTCTTAACATCCATAGCTACATAATCGACAAGTCCATCCAATACTAATTGTTTTAATTTTTTTGGATTGAATCCATTAGTATCTAGTTTAACTTTTAGTCCCATTTGCTTTATTTCTTTAATAAAATCGTCAATATCATCATGAATTAAAGGCTCGCCACCAGTAATACAAACTCCATCTAAAAAACCTTTTCTAGTTTTTAAAAAATTAAAAAATTCTTCATTTGTTATTGCTTGAATTGGCTCATTCTCTAAAACAAGATCCTTATTTTGACAAAATGGACACCTAAAGTTACATCCTTGGAAGAAAACTGTACATGCAACATGGTTAGGAAAATCCAATAAGGTTAATTTTTGTAAACCCGATATTACCATACAATCACCTCTTTCTTTATCTATATTTCGGACTGCTTACTTACTTTAAATGTATTGCTATATATATTCAATGAATTAATAGTCGTCTTTTGTGGAAAACCTAATATTAGTAGTTTTTTAGTACTTTTATTTTCTTGTAGAAAAGATTACTTGTCAGTGTCTATTTTTGCTAACAATTTTACTTGATTTTTATATTTTTCATAAGTTGAGCAATTATGTGATTAAATGATTATTTTATTAAAATTACTTGAAAAAAATAAAAAAATTGGTACAAAAAAATGTAAGCTTAAACTTACATTTTATAGTACATACAAATAAACACTTAAGAATTGTAAAACAATGCCAATAGTGACAAACCAATGGAATACAGTGTGCCACCAAACGCTATGCTTCTTTCCGAGTCCGTATAAAATTGCACCAATAGAAAAAGATATACCACCAAACAACAGCAACAAGAAGCCTTCTAAATTAATTTTATTGAATAATTCTACACAGTTAAGAATTATGAACCATCCAGCGCAAATATAAATGCTCATTGATAACGCACTGAACTTCTTAATATTTACTGAATTCATAGTGATACCTAAAGCAATAAAACTCCATACCAATGCAAATATTAACCAGCCACTCCATTCAGTACCTTGAATTCCCCATAGAGGTAATTCTCTCATTGAAATTAAGCAAAATGGAGTATAAGTCCCAGCGACTAGAAAGAATACGAAATCATGATCTAAAACTCTTAAAACTCTTTTACCATTATTTTTAGCTAATGCGTGATAAATACAACTTATAGTCATGCAAACTATCATTGAGAAACCATAAATAGCACACGAAACATAAGCATATGGAATATCAGATGAATTAATATGAATGCCATTAGGCGCATAAATATTTGATATTTTAAGCATCATTAAAATAAAAGCGATAATCCCAAATAATGCTGTTAATCCATGACTAATTGAATTCCAAAGTTCATGGCGTAATTTGTAATCTGGCAATTCGATATCTCTAACACCCATAATAACCTCCATCTAGTTTTAATAACTAGGTATTAAAATTTTATATTATGACTTGTATTATAACAACACTTTTAATTAATAATGAATCCTTCTTAATATATTAATGTAATTTTAATCTTGATTTTTGCACAAAAAAATAATATTGCACTTATGCAGTTTCTTTGATAAGATTATATAGCGTTGGAGTAATACCCAAGTGGTGAAGGGGCTTCCCTGCTAAGGAAGTAGATCGGGTAACCGGTGCGTGAGTTCGATCCTCACTTACTCCGCCATTAAATTTAAGATAAAAGTTTGAATTTATTCAAACTTTTTTTCTACAAAAAAAGATAGTATCATCTATCTTTTTTATTACCCTATATAATTATCATCAAACAATATTACAACATCATAATTTGGATATTTTTTATTTAGCTTTTCTCTTACAATTTTAGCGACTTCACTTTTGTTTATTTTAACTCCTTCTTTTATTTCCATCTCAAAGAATATCCTAGGTTTAATATAAACATCTACTTTTCTTAAATCATGAAATGAGAGAGCTGGATTAATATCTTTTAGAATATTTTTAACGTATTTACACATATCGATATAATCCTGTGAAGTAACATCAAGCGGATCAATATGCACTGTGCCCTCAATTCCATGTTTAACTCTCAAATACTCTTCTACAGAGTCGCAAATATTATGAGCTTCAAATAAATTAAGACGTCCATCGACCTCGATATGAATAGTTAAGTAAACTTTAGTTGGCCCATAAGAGTGAAACATCATATCATGAACGCCTAAAACACCTGGTATATTTTTTATTCCACTTTTAATTTTTTCAACATCGTCAACTTTAGGCGCTAGCCCTATCAAAGGAGAAATTGTATCTTTTACCATTTTGAATCCGGCTGGTAAAATTAATAACGACATAACTAAAGAAACCGATGCATCCATAAACCATAAATCAGGCATATAGAATTGGATCAATTGAGCGCATAAAACTACTGTAGACAAAATTGCATCATTGATAGAATCCTGCATAGCAGCTTTTAATGATATAGAATTAATTTTTTTACCAATTGATCTATAAAACAAGCCAAGCATGATTTTGACAACAATTGCAACGCCTAAAACAATAAAAGAGTAAATAGTAATGGCTGTGTCTTTTTTTTGATTGATTAATGATTCAGTGCTTGTAACAAAAAGTAAAACTGCTGCCACAACAATAACAAATGATATTATTAATCCAGCAATATATTCGATTCTTTCATGCCCATATGGATGATCTTTATCAGCAGGTTTCGACGCAACCTTAAATCCGATTAAATTAACGATACAAGAAAAAAAGTCAGTTAAATTATTCACAGCATCTGCAATTATCGACATTGAAAAAGTAAGAATTCCAACTATAATTTTAAACGCAAACAGTATTAAGTTAATTATGATCCCGCCAACTGAAGCAAGAATACCATGAGCTTCTCTAACTTTAGGATTTTGAACATCATCACAATTTTTTATAAAAATTTTTCTAAGAAAATTAAACATTAATAAATCCTCTATTTAATTGTTTAAGTATATCATATTACTTTTTTAACGTTTATTACGAATTCTAAATATCTTATTTTTTAAAGCAAAATTTCCAATAACATCATAATTAAAAAACCAAACATAAATGCCCAAAGACCAAAATGGCCATCAGATTGTTCTTTGAATTCCGGAATTAAATCATCGATTGTTACATAAATCATTGCTCCTGCTGCAAACGATAATAGATATGGCAAAGCGTCCCCAAGATATGCAGCAAGTAAAATAGCAAGAATGCCAAAAATTGGTTCAACAATACCAGTAAAAGAAGCTAACAAAAACGCCTTTGTCTTCGAAACATTATCTTCCAATAATGGTATCGAAACAGCAGCACCTTCTGGTAAATTTTGAATTGCAATACCAAGCGCAAGACTTAAAGCTGAAA
>CAUWDL010000045.1:0-9849 GCA_963557285.1 uncultured Bacilli bacterium
AAAAATATCAATGGATTTGGAGAAAATAAAATATCATTATACGGAGAAGAAATATTAAAACTAATAAATGAATAGATTAAAAGAATTAAGAAAAAAACATCACCTTAAACAAAGTGATGTCGCAAAATATTTAAGAATTACACAACCTAATTATTCAAATTTTGAAAATGGAAAAATTAAACTAAACATGGAATATGCAAAATTACTTTCTAAATTATATAAAGTGCCAGTTAGCTATCTTATTGATGATCAAGATGATTTTATATTTTTAACTAAAGAAGAATTTGAAATCCTTAAACAAGCTGAAGAAGTAATAAAAAAGATAAACAGAAACAATAATTGATTTAGCCTTTGCGTTTACTCATAAAAGTTATTTCTAAACCTGTATCTTAATTTAAAAGATATAGAAAGGATTATATAGCTTTTATGAAAAAGCGAAAAAGAAAAGAGTTAGAAAAGGAACTTCTAACTCTAAAAGTAGTTTTGATAATCCTTGAGATTATCATGACTATCAGCATAATTATTTTAGCATTAATTTAAAATAGTTAGAAGTTAAAAAAATCTAACTTTTTCCCTCACTAAATTAAATCAGAATTTACCTCCCTCACACCAATTGTATAATCCCCTAAATCAATTTATTGCTTGATACAATTTTGATACAATTCTTAAATATTGAAAATATTTACATTAATTTTTTTAATAAAATACCTAATAGATAATTAAAATATATAAATTTTAATTATAAAATTCGAGAGTGTAGAACCCGTATAGGTCACCATTTGTAAATTATCCTCGATTTATCGAGGTTTTTTATTTTAACATTTAATTTTTTTAATTCTTAGTCATATTTATAAACGATGATTGCTTTTTAATGTTACTTAATTATTCATTTTCTAATTTCTCGTTACCTTATAATATATTTATAACTACAAGCGAAAACATGTAAGCGTTTTCATAAAAAATGTAAGCACTTACAGCCTTTTGTCCTCTTTAATATTTAGATTTATTTATTATTATATAGTTGTCAATGAGACAAAGAGAGGTGAACTGGTATGAGTAAGTATAAAGAAGAAATTGTTAAACGCGGAGCATCAAGAAGAGATTTAAATTACATTATTCATGAATATGAAGAAGGCGGTTACGTTTATAAAGGAATGTTTGTTAGAGACGGAAAAACCGTTTTATCATTTAGAGAAAATGCCTAATGGCATTTTTATTTTTGTCTTTTTTATGTTTGAGAATAATTAATTTTGTTATAATGTTGTAATTATGGAAAATGAAAAAAAGAAGAAAAATAGAAAACCATCGTTCTATTATGTTTGGGGCTCTACAATAAGTATATTAAGTTTAATTGTTATGATTGTATTTTTGTTCTTGCCATCTGCTTTAAAGGACGGCCCTGAATATATAAACTACATTTCTCTTGGTGTAGTGATTTTATCATTAGTATGTTTTATTTTTGGATATTTTTTACTTAAAAAAGCTAATTATTTAAAAACGCAAAAAACTTCTGAAGAAACTAAAATGAAAATGGAAGACGAATATTATAAATCTTTACGTGAAGATCAATTAGCTAAAATTGATTCTCAAAAATTCGAAGAGATGCTTAATAAGAAAAATAAAGAAAATTAAGAAACTTAAATGAACCTAAATTATTAGCAGATATATTGACAGAGTGCTAAAATGAACTAAAATATAGTTAGCACTTAAGAAATGAGAGTGCTAAAAGTTAAAAATAATTTAGGAGGTATTGCTATGAGTAATATTATTAGAAGAAATAGTTTCGATCCATTTTTTGATTTATTTGATTTTCCTTTCGAAGGTGAAAGAAAAAACGATGTTATGAAAACTGATATTGAAGAAAATGATAATGCCTATAAATTAAGCGTTGAAGTCCCTTCAGTTAAAAAAGAAGATGTTAAAGTATCGCTTAAAGAAGGATATTTAAATATCTTTATTGAAAAGAAGAACGAATCAACCGATAAAGACAATCATGGAAAAGTCTTACATCGCGAAAGATATTATGGAAGTTTTAAGCGTTCATTCTATGTCGGCGATGAAATTAAAGAAAGCGATATTAGCGCTTCAATGAATGATGGTGTATTGACAGTAACAGTTCAAAAACCAAAACCAATCGAAGAACAACCTGTTAATTATATCGAAATTAAGTAAAGACTTTATATCCTAAATGCTAAAAGCATTTAGGATATTTTTTTATGTTATATAACATTGCTTTTTTTATTTATTTTTTATATTTATAATTAAAAAGAATTGGAGAAACTATGGGCTTAAAAAGTATACGATTGATGTCAGGGGAATTTATTCCTGAAATTGGCTATGGCACATATTTGGAAAAAGATGAAGAGTGCTATCAAGGAGTGTTAAACGCTATTTTATCTGGATATAGATTAATAGATACTGCTGAGTATTACGGTAATGAAGAAGCGGTTGGAAGAGCTATTAAAGATTCGAAAGTTGATCGCAAAGAACTTTTTATAACAACTAAAATATGGAATACACATAGAGGATATAAAGCAGCTAAAGAAGCTTTTTATGAATCTTTAGAAAAATTAAATCTTGATTATGTGGACTTGCTTTTAATACATTGGCCAGCAAATGAAAAGCAATTTCCTGATCAAAGCGATGAAATCAATTATGATACTTGGAGAGCTTTTGAGGAACTTTATAGAGCTGGTAAAGTAAAATCGATTGGCGTTAGTAATTTTTTAAAACATCATATTTATAATATAGTAAGAAAAACTAAATTGATTCCAATGGTAGATCAAATTGAATTACATCCAGGTTGTGTAAACCTTGATTTGATAAAATATTTAAATAATAAAGGCATTGTTATTGAAGCTTGGTCTCCACTAGGAAGGGGAGAACTTTTAAATAATGAATTTGTTTTATCTTTAGCGGAAAAATATAATAAAACACCAGCTCAAATTCTCATTAAATTCATTTTGCAATTAGGAGCGATACCGATTGTTAAAAGTAAAAGAGCGGATAGGATTGCAGAAAATCTAAATTTCAATGGCTTTAAATTATCTGATGAAGATATGGAAAATCTTATAAATTTAAAAATAAGTAAAGAACCTAAAAATCCAGACGAAATAGATTTTTAATATATGAATAAATTTTTAAAAAAATACCCGTATCTCTTGACTTATTAAGTTAATAAGAATTTAATAAGAGTTTGTTGAAAGGAGGATGTAATCATGGACTTTGGAAAAATGATTGAACCGATTACATGGGATAATTTGCCTCCTGAATTTATAACAAGTGTCATAGCGATGCTCGCTATTATAATTTTAAGTGTAGTAATTTATTTCAACGTTAAAAAGTTCAATCCACTTGAGAAACCGCATGGCTTTATGCATTTATGTGAAATATTAATAAATTTTGCAGATGATAAAGTTGAAGGTCTTATGGGAAAGCCATTTAAAAACTATGGTGGTTATATTATTACAGTTGGTTTATATATATTTTTAGGCTTTTTCATTGGAATGATAGGTATACCTAATTTCCTTCAACCACACTCAAGTTGGTACTTAGAGGCTTTGCCTAATCCATTCACGAATTTAGCTATGCCTTTATCAATTGCTCTCGTTACTTTCACAATGACACATTTTACTGCAATGAAGTGTAAAAAATGGAGATATTTCGAAAGATATGTTGAGCCAATTCCATTATTTTTACCAATTAATTTAGTAACCATGTGGTCTGATGTTTTATCACTTACACTTCGTTTGTTTGGTAACGCATTAGCAGGATATTGTATTGTAACTTTAATTTACGTTGGTATTGGTTCGGCTTTGCCACCAGCTGGAAGTTTGACTGGCTTAGCATTAACGCCTTTATTAGCTCCATTTGCACATTTATATTTTGATTTATTTGATGGAGCTATCCAATTAGCTGTCTTTACAATGCTTACGATGATTTCTATTTCTAATGAATATGTATCAGTAGATGAACTTGAATTAGAAAAGCAAGAAAAAATCGAGCAAAGACAAGAAAAAAAGGCTAGAAAATTAGAAAGAAAAAATAAGAAAGCTGAGGCTTTCAATAAATAACGGAGGATTTTTATGAATTTTATAGGTTTAGGTATTGCATGTATCGGTATGGGTCTTGCTGCTTTAGGTGAAGGTTGGTCAGTTTCAAAAGCTATGGATGCAATTGGAAGAAATCCAAGCGCTGCAAAAGATGTTAGAACAACAATGATTGTTGGTGTAGCTTTAATTGAAACTGTTGCTATTTATATTTTAGTCGTTGCGATTTTAATGGCATTTGTTATTAAGGCTTAGTTTTGGAGGGCGCTAGCATGAATAAAAAAGTAAAATTATTATGTTTAATTGCGCTTCCAACTTCTATTCTTTTAACTAGTTGCGATACAAGTGGAATACAGGACAAGATTGAGACAACTGTAAATAATATGTTGCCAAATCTTTATGTAACTTTAATGCAACTTTTGCTCTTCGTTGTTACGGTATTAGTTTTTATTTTCTTAGCTTATAAGCCAATCAAAAAGAAACTAAAAGAAAGATCTGAGTTTGTTAAGAAAAATATAGATGAAAGTAAAGCTAAAAACGTACAAGCTGATGAACAATTGAAAAAAGCTAGCGAGGTTATTTTAAATAGTCAAAAGAAAGCTAGCCAAATTATTCAAGAGGCGCAAATAGCTGCTGATAAAAAAGCACAGGCTTCAGAGGTTGAATTATCACGTCATATTGAAGAGCAAAAACAGCAAGCTCATAAAGATATTGAGGCTGAAAGAGCTAAAATGATGAAAGAAGCACGTATGGACATGATTGATGCTGCATTAACTGCTTCAAAAGAAGTCTTAAAAAGAGAAGTTAATAAAAAAGATAACGATAAAATTATTGAGGAGTTTATCGATGGAATCGATAAAAAGTAGAATATGAAGGATGCGCTTATATCTAAGGTTGCAGAAGGCTTTTATGCTAGTGCAAGTGAAAATAAGGTCGTTTCTATTTATAGAGAAGATTTAAAATTTTTTGTTTGGAACCTTAAAACTAATCCTGAATATTTTAGCTTTTTAAAATCTCCTTTTATTGATTATAAAGATAAATGCACATCGCTTGATGACATTTTTGGAAAAGTTTTCGTTGCTGAATTTATTGACTTTATCAAAATTTTGATAACTAGAGATTTAATAGGTGATATTGAAAGAATAAGAAATGAATTTAATAAATTAGCTGATAAAGATGCTAATATTTTAGAAGGCACAATTTATACTGCATTCGATCTTTCAAATGAACAAATGACTAAGATTTGCAATGCTTTTTCAAAAAAACTCGGAAAAGAAGTTATTCTAAAGCCTAAAAAAGATGACGAATTAATTGGCGGCGTAAAAGTATTATTAGGTGATGTTGTTTATGAATATTCAATAAATTCCAAATTAGATAGTGTTAGAGATAAACTCATCTCAAATATTGCAATGGAGGATAAGAAATAATGAGTGAAAATAAAAATTTAAATACCTTGTCCCAAATTATCAAAGATGAAATTAATAAACTAGATCATAAAATTGATTCAGCTTCTGTTGGTCAAGTAGTTTCTGTCGGTGATAATATTGCTACTATTTATGGTCTTGATGAAGCAATGTATGGGGAATTAATTGAATTTCCAGGTAATACTTATGGCATTGTAATGAACATTGAAGAAGATTCTTTAGGTGTTGCTATTTTTGAGGGTGATGCTGAAATTAAAGAAGGTGATGTTTGCCATAGAACTAATAGAGTTGTAAGTGTACCTGTTGGTGATACGCTACTTGGAAGAGTTGTAAATGCTTTAGGCAAACCTATTGATGGTAAAGGTAAAATTGATTTTCAAGAAGAAAGACCTGTTGAAATTACTGCTCCTCAAATTATGGATCGTCAAAGCGTCAATGAACCTTTAGAAACTGGTATAAAAGCTATTGATTCAATGGTACCAATTGGAAAAGGCCAAAGAGAATTAATTATTGGCGATAGACAAACTGGAAAAACTGCGCTTGCCATCGATACAATTATTAATCAACGTGGTAAAAATGTTTATTGTGTATATTGCTCAATTGGACAAAAGAACTCTTCACTAGCTCACATCGTTGATCGATTAAAGAAGACAGAATCATTAGAATATACAGCCATTGTAAGTGCTGGAGCTGCTGAGGCTTGTTCAATGCAATATATCGCACCATATTCTGCAATGTCGATTGCTGAATATTGGATGCATCAAGGCA
Source organism: uncultured Bacilli bacterium (assembly GCA_963557285.1). GTDB lineage: Bacteria > Bacillota_I > Bacilli_A > RFN20 > CAG-826 > Onthovivens. The sequence goes on from CAUWDL010000045.1 coordinate 6,242, forward strand.
AAAACGTTTTAATTGTATTCGACGATTTAAGCAAACATGCAGTTGCTTATAGAACATTATTATTACTTTTAAGAAGAAGTCCAGGAAGAGAAGCATATCCAGGCGATATATTTTATTTACACTCAAGACTTCTTGAAAGAAGCTGTAGACTCTCAAAAGAGCTAGGTGGTGGTTCAATTACAGCTTTGCCAATAGTTGAAACATTATCTGGTGATATCAGTGCTTATATTCCAACGAATATCATTTCGATTACTGATGGACAATTGTTTTTAAATACAGATTTATTTAATTCAGGTCAAAGACCAGCTATTGATTCTAATTTAAGTGTTTCTCGTGTTGGTAGTGCTGCACAAACTAAAGTAATGAAAAACGTAAGTAAAAATTTACGTATGTCTTTAGCAAACTATAGAGAAATGTTAGATTTTTCAAGATTTGGAAGTGACCTTGACAAAAGTACTAAAAAAATTATTTCACATGGCGCTATTTTGCTAGAAACATTAAAACAAAAGCAATATAGACCATATCAAACATCAAGAGAGGCAATAGAAATTTTTGTCGCTCAAAGTGGTGTTTTGGATGACGTTAATCCACAAGATGTTCATGCAATTTTTAAGTTACTATATAACGCAATTTCCACACAAGATCAAAAATTACTCGATACTATCGACCATTTAGATACATTTAGTGATGATGATAAAGAAAAAGTTCTCAATTATGTAAATAACATAAAAGCTAATTTTAAAGATATAGAGGTTGAATAAAATATGGCTGAATCACTATTAAACGTTAAAAATAGAATTCAAGCTGTTCAATCAATTAAGAAAATCACTAAAGTAATGAAATTGATTGCATCAAGTAAATATAATAAATTGAAAGTTCAATATGACAATAATACTGAGTTTACTAAAGAGCTTGGTAATATGATGAATATTTGCTTAAAGTATATCGATTTTTCTTCATATAATTTGCCAACATGCTTAATGCAAAATAGTGGTGATAAAAAGCTTTTTATAATGGTTAGTAACACTTTATGTTTATGTGGCCCGTATTTTTATAATTTAATTAAAGTCGCAGACCAAAACATTAAGCCAACTGATGATGTTATTTTTATAGGTGAAAAAGGATTTAGAGCTTATAAAAATAAAGTAAACTGGGCTGATAAAAAATATTTGAACTTATTAGATAAACTAACTTTCGAAAATGTTAATAAATTTCGTCACTATATAGATAAACTTTATCGTGAGAATAACTATTCAGCAATTTATATTATTTATACAAAATATGTTGATGCAATGACTACAGAATGTGTTTGTGAAAGATTACTTCCTTTAACATATTCAGAAGACAAAGTTTTGACATCTGAACCAGTGTTTGAAGGATCTAGCTCTCAAGTTGCAGATTTGATCGTTCCTCATTTTCTTGATGCATTAATATATAGACATTTGCTTGAAAGTGCACTTTGTGAGCAAGTAAATAGAAAAAATTCGATGGAAAATGCTACAACAAGTGCTGATAAATTGCTTTACGAATTAAACTTACTTTATAACAAAGTAAGACAACAAAAAATTACAGAAGAAATGACAGAAGTTGCTAGTAGTTCAACTAACGCTTTGAATTTCTAGGAGCGAAAAAATGATTAAACAATATAATTACAACCCTAATTTAAAAGAAGCTGATGTCGGATATGTAGTTCAAGCTATAGGACCAGTGATTGATGTTAGATTTGATATTGGATTAACTCCATCGATTAGAACCGCTTTAAAAGTTAAACTCAATCACATGAATGAAGAAACTGAACTTATTCTTGAAGTTGCTCAAGATATTGGACATGATACTGTTAGAACGATTGCGATGGGACCAACTGAAGGAATTAGAAAAGGTCTTCAAGTTGTAAATACTCATTCACCTATAAAAGTTCCAGTTGGCAATCAAGTTTTAGGTAGAATGTTTAATGTTATTGGAAAACCTATTGATAGATTAGGTGAATTTAAAGGCGATAACTACGCTGAAATTTATAATGAACCGCCTTCATTTGCAGATCAACCAAACACCATTCAAATTTTTGAAACTGGTATTAAAGTATTAGATTTATTATGCCCATACGTTAAGGGTGGTAAAGTTGGTTTGTTTGGCGGTGCTGGTGTTGGAAAGACAACACTAATACAAGAATTAATTCATAACATTGCAACAGAAAAACACGGAACTTCTATATTTGCTGGTGTTGGTGAAAGAAGTAGAGAAGGAAATGATTTGTATAATGAAATGAAAGAAAGTGGTGTTCTTGCGAATACAGCTTTAGTTTTCGGACAAATGAATGAGTCACCTGGTGTAAGAATGCACGCTCCTTTAAGTGCACTAACTATGGCAGAGTGGTTTAGAGATGTTGCTCATCAGGATGTCTTATTATTTATAGATAATATTTTTAGATTTACTCAAGCTGGAAGTGAAGTTAGTGCATTACTTGGAAGAATGCCTAGTGCTGTTGGATATCAACCTACTTTGGCTAATGAAATGGGTGAATTACAAGAAAGAATCGCTTCTACAAGAGATGGTTCTATTACATCTATCCAAGCTGTTTATGTGCCTGCTGATGATTTAACTGACCCTGCTCCAGCAACAACCTTTGCTCACCTTGATGCAAAAACTGTTCTTGATAGAAATACGGCTGCGTTAGGAATTTATCCTGCAGTTGATCCTTTAGCTTCTTCATCGAATATTCTTGATCCTAATATTGTTGGCAAAAAACACTATCAAGTTGCAAGAAAAGTCCAAGAGATTTTACAAAGATATAAAGATTTACAAGATATTATTGCTGTTTTAGGCGTTGATGAATTAAGTGATGATGATAAATTAATTGTTAACAGAGCAAGAAAAATTAGAAATTTCTTATCTCAACCATTCTTTGTTGCTGAACCATTTTTAGGAACTAAGGGTAAATATGTAAAATTAAGCGACACTATAGATTCTTTTGATAGAATAATTAAAGGTGAAGGCGATGATTTGCCAGAAAATGCTTTCTTATATGTTGGCACTTTTGATGAAGTTATCGAAAAAGCAAAAGAAATGGAACAAGATAATTAATGAAAGAAAGTTTTAAACTTAAAATATTAACTCCAAGAAGAGTTGTTGAAGAAATTAACATTACTAAAATGATTGTTTATACTGATGCAGGAGAAGTTACAATACTTCCAAATCATGTTGAATATTTAGCAAATGTTGAAATATCGATAGTAACGCTTTTCTTTGGTGAAAATTCAAAAGAATATGCTACTAGTGGTGGAGTAATTCACTTTGATGCTGCAAAAAATTTAGCTGTTTTAACAGTCAATTCTATTTGTTCAGCTGAAGAAGTTGATGTTGTAAAACTCAAAGAAGAAGAAAAATCTCTTGAAGAAGAGCTTAACAACGCTAAATCTATTCAAGAACATAAACTGGCTGAAAGAAATCTCAAACAAGTTATAAATCAATTGTCTTTAAAAAAATAAATATTAAATCGACTATTAATTGTAAATGAATAGTCGATTTTTTATATGACTTTAAAAATTTTTAAAAGCGCCTTTCTTTTTTCATTTTTTTGTATTATTCTATTCATATAAAGTAAATGTAAG
>CAUWDL010000046.1:0-9773 GCA_963557285.1 uncultured Bacilli bacterium
GTTCAATTAATTTTATATAAACTTCTGTTTTTCCACTGCCAGTAACACCTTTAAGTAAAAAAGTATTTTCTTTAGAATTAATAGCTTCATCAAAAACAATTTGTTGTTCGTCAGTTAACGATATATTTTCTTCGTAATCAAAGGTTTTATAAGCCTGATAGCGGCTTACTTCTTCTTTTTTTATTTGAATTACTTTTTTGTTAATTAAATTAGTTAAAGCTTTCGTCTTATTTAACTCAGAAGTTTTTATTAATGGCCTACCATCGAATTTTTTAATAACCTTTTGTTCATTTGTACTTAGGCCAGACATATCAAAATGTTTAGATAGTTCATAAAAATTATTATATTTTATTTTAGGTGCGTTTATAGTTGATTTATTTGGAGTTAATGAAGAAGGTAGCATTGTCTGCAACACCCCAATCAAAGGATAAATATAATAATCTGATAATTGTTGAGCTAATTTGAACAATTCTTCATTTATAATAGGTTCATAGTCGACAATTTCATTTACTTCTTTTATTTTGATGCCAAACTCATTTTGATAATCATTAGCATTACCATTAAAAAATTCAACATTATTAACGAAACCTATTATTTCTTGGTTATGAAAATTAATCTTAACTCTGCAACCACGGGAAATTTCTACGTTACAAAAATAGACAAACTCTTTGTCTAAACTATAAATTTTATGCTGAACTAAAACACCTAAAATAAACATCTAATTTGATGATTTAATTATATCACTTATTTCCTTTGCTGCTTGTTCTGGAGTGATATTTACAACTCTATATTTATATAATCCTTGTAATTTAAGTTCTGAATTCGCTTTCTCTAAACGCTCTTTTATTATTTCATCAGATTCGCTTTGTCTTCCTCTAATTCTAGTTTCAAGATCTTTCATGCTAGGTGGTAATAAGAAAATACTAACAAATCTATCATCATTTTTAACTTGTTCTATTACTTGTCTAGCACCATTAGTTTCGATTTCGAGCAAAACATTCTTTCCTTGTTCTCTTAATTTTTCAACGTAAAATTTAGGAGTTCCATAATAATTGTTAACAAATTTTGCGTGCTCTAAAAGTTCATTATTTTTTATATGTTCTTCGAATTGCTCGTAAGTAACAAAAAAATAGTCTTCACCTTCTACTTCACCATTTCTTGGAGCTCTAGTAGTCATGGAAACGCTATATGCAAGATTTAAACTCTCATCCTTCATTAAAACTTTTCTAACAGTACCTTTTCCAACACCACTAGGACCACTTAAAACTATCAACAACCCTTTTTTCATAATGTGTAAATTATAGTTATTTATAATTTGTTATTCAATACTATAAAACTTTTTTACTAAAATATTCATTTTTTTATAACTTTTTTTAAGTTTTTTCAATTTTTTTGAAATATTAAACAATTAAGCGCTTTGTGTAAGTGAATCAAAAACAATTATGTAGTAGGCGTAAGCCGATATTAATATATCTAACTTTCATAATGAAAAAAGGAGGTGATTAATATAAAATAAAAATATTATGAAAGTTATAGAGCGATTAGAGTTAAATATTATTAACGAAATTAAAAATTCGTTAGTTGGTAGTTACCTTAATAAAATAGAATGTTTTAACGATTTTGATTATATGTTCAAATTTTCTTACTCAAAAGCCCCTTCTATTTTAATCTCATTAAATGTAAAAAACCCTTTTTTTGCATTAATAAACAAAAGATTTAACTTTAATACCATTACTCCATTTTATAGTAGACTTAAGTCTAAATTATTAAATGCATGTCTTATTGATGCTTCATTAGTAAATAATGACAATATCTTAAAATTAGATTTTTTAAAAACAACCGATACATATGATAAAGTTCATTATAGCCTTGTGTTCGAAATTTTTAAGTCTAACTCTAACTTAATTTTACTCTCTGATGGAAAAATAGAAGATGCTTTTAGATTCAAGGGGCTAGATACACATCATCCAATATTAAAAAGCATGATTTATGAAGCTCCAGAGAAATTCGCAAATCAAAAAGAAGAATCAGAAAAAGATTTAGAGAATGAAAAAAATTATATTAATTCTATTGAAAGAATTTTTTTGTCAAATAAATATAAAAATGTAAAAAAAGAATTAAAAAGAAAGCAAAAATCATTAATTAAGAAACTGGTAAAAATTAAAAACGATCATGATGAAGCTGTATCAAAATTACAATATAAAGACTATGCTGATTACTTTCTAACGATTATGCATACAATTAAAAGAGGAGACTCTAGTTTTGATTTTTACGGTAAGGAAATTAAAATTAATAATTTGTATAGTCCAAGTGAGAATTTAAATCAATTATATAAAACCTACAAAAAGGCAAAACTTACAATTCAATCAACGGATGAATATATAGAAAAAACTGAAGACGAAATCGCGTATATTGAAAGTGTGTCATCAACATTTGATTATCTAAATGACAGTGACTACCAAGAACTCATAGACGAATTATCTAACAAAAAAATAATAAAGTTTAAAAATCATAGCAAACAAAAAAATATCAAATGTGCCGAAAAGCCATACTATATTGTTTTCAACAATGTTAGAATCGGATTTGGCAAAAACGCAAAACAAAATAATAATCTTACTTTTTCACTAGCTGGTAAAAGCGACTACTTTATTCATAACAAAAACGCTCATGGTAACCATGTAATCATTTTTGATTCTAATCCTACCGACAGTGTTATTGAGTATGCAATGGAATTATGTGTTTTTTTGAGCAATCAAATTGATTCTGAGGTAATTTATACACAAGTAAAAACACTTAGAAAAGGAAAAGATATTGGCTTAGTAAAACTAAGCCAATATGAATCATATACAATTAAAAAAATTAATTACGATTTCGCTAGCATAGTAAAATCAGCTAATCGTTTCTAATCTCATCAACTAAAAAATCTTCTCCTTTTATAGCTTCATGTGTTGATAATCCAAAAAATTTTTGTTGTCTTAAAGCTTCAAACAAAACTATCGCAACACAATTAGACAAATTTAAACTTCTAGCACTTGGAGCCATCGGAAGCCTAATTGTTTTATCAATATTCGCTCTTAAAATGTCATGTGGTATCCCAGTTGATTCTCTTCCAAACATGAAATATATTTCATCAGTCACGTCACTATAATTTTGAGATGAATAAACATTTTTAGAATATCTCGTTACATAAAAAATATTTTTACCCTTAAAGTCTTTCTCAAAATCTTCATACGTTTCATAAACAGTGAAATCTGATTCATTGATATAATCCATGCCAGCACGTTTTAAATCTTTATTTGATAACGAGAAAGTAAGAGGCCCAATAATATAAAGTTTTGCCTCTATAGCCATTGCTGTCCTCATAATATTACCAACATTGCTTGGCTTTTCAGGACGATATAAAATAATTCCTAACATAATAAATATAATAACACAATGTTAATTTTTTTATTTATAATTATTTTATATGCGTCATGGTATTAAAAGAACTTTTGAAGAATGCACTGGGAAAAAAGCGCGAACTATAATCCAATTAATGGATGGTTTTAGTAATGAAAACTTTTTAATAAATGATGCTTACGTTTTGAGATTGCCTTTGTTAAACGGAGATCCTACAATTTCAAGACAATGTGAAAAAACGGTTTATGAACTTATTAAGCCATTAAATATTAGCGAAAAAGTTGATTATTTTGATGCAAATAGTGGCACTAAAATTACAAAATTTGTGCATAACCCAATCAAATATCAGGTAACACCTACAAAAGATGAAATATTATCAGTAGTAAAATCTCTTAAAAAATTGCACAAATCTAAAATCGTTGTTCCTTTTGAATATAATGCTTTAAAAAAGTTAGCAACATATAAGAAAGACATTAATAAGGATTGGCTTTTAGATCAAAGATATGAAAAAATTGTTATCGATGATTTTAAAAAGAATTTTTTAGATGAAGATGTTGTATTATGCCATAATGACTTAGTTAAAGGTAACTTATTATTCAAGTTTAATGGATTGACGATAATAGACTGGGAGTATGCTTCGATGAATTCTTTTTACTTTGATTTAGCCAGTTTTATAAGTGAAAACGATTTAAATAATGAACAAGAAGACTTTTTCTTATCTAAATATTTCGGATACAAATATTCGCAAAGAAAAAGAAAGATAGTCGACACATTTATCAATTTACAAGATATTTTATTCTACTATTGGAGTCTATATTTATATAAAAAAAGAGGCGATCAAATATATTATTCAATCGCCATTATAAAATTAGATAGGATTAAGGATACAATGATGTCATTGAAAAATTATTACTGATTAGAATTTTTATATAATTCTATACAATGATTAATAACTTTTTTTGCAGCAACACTATCTTCAACATTGCCTGTTGCAATAGATTTTCTTTCTAAATTTTTGTAAACATTAAAGAAGTGTTTTATTTCTTCTCCTATATGTGGAGCAATATCTTTAGTATCATAATATCCGTTGTAATATGGATCCTTTAAAGGGACAGCAATAATCTTAGAATCTCTTTTACCGCCATCTAACATTTCAAGAACTCCAATTGGTCGACATTCTACAATTGTAAATGGAGCTAAAGATTCACTACAAAGCACTAAAACGTCTAAAGGGTCCCCATCTTCACATAGCGTTAAAGGTATAAAGCCATAATTATGTGGATAATGTGTTGAAGTATATAAAATTCGATCCATCTTCATAAGACCAGTATCTTTATCAAGTTCATATTTGACCTTACTGCCCTTAGGGATTTCAACAATTGCTAAGAATTTATCTTCTGAAATGCTTTTTGGATCGAATGATTCGAATATTCTTTTTTCTCCTAAATGGTGCATAAAATCTCCTTACTTAAATATTTAAAAAGTATATTATTTTAACTTAAAACTTTCAATTATAGAAACATTATTTCATAATAATAGCGCTTACATTTTAACCAATACGCTTTTTTCTATAATAATCATCAAATTGTAACAGCTCATCTAATGTTTTAAATTTTGCAAATACAAAACTATCACCCATATCATCTCGTAAAGCTTTTGGATACTTTCCATAAAAGCAAATTGAATTTTTGTATTTTTTAAACACTTCTTCTTCGTTATGCTCATAGCATAAATTATCTCTACGAGATGAGGCACAAGCTAAATATTTTTCATGGTTCATATTTTCATAATTGCAATCATAAGCAATACTATAAGCGTAAATTTTATAGCAATTTATCGAATTCGCAAAATTAATTAAATCAGGCGTATATCCACCGGCTGGTCTCATATTAGCTTCGAGAGGAATAATTGTTCCTTTTTTTCCATAATATGGATGATCATTCTTGAGTCTAAAAAACTCTAAGTGGAAAAACCTATTTTTAACAATAAACGCTTTTAAAGTTGCAATTCCAGCTTGCACTAAGTCAGATGGAACTAAAGGCTGTGGAACGCAATAATACATATCGTCAAGCTCGTTCTCAACTAATTCATGATTATCAACAGTAAAAATATTAGAGGTATAAAATAATGGCTCACATTTACTATTTGTAATTCCATCAAAAGAAATTATTGTACCGTTGATAAATTCTTCCATAATATAAATTTTATTCACGTCTTTTTTTATAAAGAATTCGTTTAATTGCTCTACATTATCTATTTTATAGGTATCTTGGGCACCTACACCATTATCAGGTTTTACAAAAACAGGATATCCAACAATTTCAATGAAATTCAAAGCACTTTCTAAATCGCTTATTAATTGATATCTAGAAGTTTTTAGCCCAGCCTTTTCATAATATAGTTTTTGCGTTGATTTGCTTTTATATCTTTTAATAAAATCTTTATTAGGTCCACTTTTAACATTAAAAATTGAACGAAGTTCAGCATCAGTTTCAAGCCAGTATTCATTATTACTTTCAATATAATCTATATTTCCATACTTATTTTTAAAGTACTTCACAGCTTTTATAATATTTTCTATTTTTTCCATATCAGAGCAGCAATAATATTCTGTTAGTGCATACTTGCACTCATCTGATATTTCATTATAAGGTGCATCTCCGATGCCTAATACATTAAAACCATTATTTTTAATTGCTAAACAAAAACGCCAGTATGTGTCTGGAAAATGTGGCGATATAAAAACAAAATTTCTCATTTGACCCCTCTATTTATAATCATATTACATCATTACAAAATTGTTTTAAATAACGAAAAGAAAAATAATAAAAAACATTACGTTGATTTTTCGAAATTGAAATAATCGAAAGCTCGATTTTCTATTAGGAAAATGTGTATTCTATTTCATAAAGCAATTTAAAAAAGTCAATTATTTTCAAAAATAATTGACTTTTGCTTACTTTATTGATTATTATTTACAAATTTTTAACCTATTCAGTGCTTTTTTAAGCGCAAATGCAGCATCATCATATTCAACAGAATCAGTCGCATCAATCTTTTTTAATGTTTCTTCTGCTTTCTTTTTAGCAGATAATACTCTATCTAAATCAAGTTCATCTTCACTTTCAAATGTATCACACATAATTTTTGCAGAAGAATTTTTATAATTTATTAATCCGCCACTGAAAGAAAAATACTTTTTAATATTGTCTTTAACTACATACAAGGTTCCTATATAAAGTAAGGAAACAAGTGGTATTCTATTTGGCAATATGCCCATTACACCACTATCTGGAATGTCAATATAAAGTTCATCAACAAAATCGTGATATTGTCTTCCGTCTATTGACGTTATAGTAATCTCTAACTTGTTGTTCACTTTTTCATGGCCTCTGCTTTTTTAACAACATCTTCTATAGTACCGCAAAATAAAAATGCACTTTCTGGATAATTATCATATTCACCGCTCAATATCGCTTTAAATGATCTAATCGTATCTTTCACTTTAACATATTTTCCATCTAAACCAGTATACGCTTCAGCAACAGTAAATGGTTGTGACAAGAAATTTCTAATTCTTCTTGCTCTATTAACGATTATTTTATCATCATCTGAAAGTTCTTCCATTCCTAAAATAGCAATAATATCTTGTAGTTCTTTATAACGTTGAAGAATTTTTTGAACTCCTCTAGCTACATTATAATGCTCTTCGCCAATGATTTTAGGATCAAGAATATTAGAACTGCTTTCAAGTGGATCAACAGCTGGATAAATTCCTAATGCAGCAGTGCCTCTATCAAGAACAGTTTTTGCATCAAGGTGGCTAAAAGTTGTAGCTGGCGCTGGGTCAGTTAAATCATCAGCAGGAACATAAACAGCTTGTATAGATGTAATACTGCCGTTTTTAGTAGAAGTAATTCTTTCTTGAAGTTGTCCCATTTCAGTTGCTAATGTTGGTTGATAACCAACAGCACTAGGCATTCTACCAATTAAAGCGCTAACTTCACTTCCAGCTTGTGTAAATCTAAAAATATTGTCGATAAAAAATAAAACATCTTGATGCAAATTATCTCTAAAATATTCAGCCATAGTTAAAGCACTCAAAGCAACTCTCATTCTTGCGCCGGGAACTTCATTCATCTGTCCATATACAAGGGATGTTTTATTTAAAACGCCAGTTTCTTTCATCTCGTTGTATAAATCGTTTCCTTCTCTGCTTCTTTCTCCTACACCAGCAAAAACAGAAATACCTTTTTGGACAGTAGCAATATTATTAATTAATTCTTGTATTAAAACTGTTTTGCCAACTCCAGCACCGCCAAATAATCCAACTTTACCACCTTTAACGTATGGGCAAAGAAGATCTATGACCTTAATACCAGTTTCAAGCATAACAGTATGAGGTTCTTGCTCTTTAAATAGTGGTGGATTTCTGTGTATTGGTGATTTAGGAGCTTTTTTTAATTCATCACCTTCATCAAGTTCATCGATAGGTTGACCAAGTACATTAAACATTCTTCCTAAAGTAGCATTACCTACTGGTACTGAAATAGGCGCACCGGTATTAATTACTTCCATTCCTCTATAAACACCATCTGTAGGACCCATTGCAACACATCTTGCAGTATCATCCCCAACATGTTGTTCAACTTCTAAAACTAAATCATGACCATCGACTCTAACGACTAATGCAGTTAAAATAGATGGTAATTGCCCACCAGTAAATCTTACATCGACTATCGGACCAACAGCTTGAACCAATACACCATTTGAAAATGTCTTCTTTTCATTTTTTTCCATATAATTTAACCTCATTTATTCATACTGCCGCTAACAACTTCAGTTATTTCTTGTGTAATAGCTGACTGTCTAGCTTTGTTATATTCAATTTTTAATTTATCAGCAAGTTCTTCAGCATTTTTATCAGCATTATCCATAGCATTCCTTCGTGAAGATTGCTCACTTAATACACTTTCAGTTAATTTAATAAATAAAGTGCTTGTTAAATATTTTCTTGTTAATTGTTCTAAAAGTATATCAGTATCTGTTTCAAAATCTGGACCGTTGTATTTTAAATCAGGATCAACTTTATAATCTAGCGGCAACAACGTAATGTCTTCAACTTTAGTGGCGATTTGATTTATATATTTTGTATAAACTAGTACAACTTTTTTATAGTCTCCAGTAGAATACATATTTAATAATCGTCTAGCTAGAATTCTACAGTTAGACATAGTCAAATTATTTAGGATATTTTCAACAAAATCATATGTCTTAAACTCAGGAGACTTTTCCATTTCTTTAGCAATCTTTTCGCCTATAACAACAACTTCATCACCATTTTTAATAATATGTGAAAAATATCTAACCAAATTGTAATTGTATGAACCACACAATCCTAAAGATGAAGAAACAACAACATAAAGTATTTTGTCACTTTTTCCTTTATAATTTAGCAAATTAGAGGTTGAAGTATATGAAACATAATTAGCTACAATATTAACAGTGTCAACTAAATCATTATAAAAAGATATACGTTTTTCGTATCCATTTTGTACTTGTCTTAATTTAACACTTGATATTAACTTCATCGCATTCGTTATCTTTCTAGTGTTATCGACAATTGCTATTCTTCTTTTTACTTTATTTAAACCTTGAGACATTTTTTATAAAGTTCTTTCTCTTGTGAATGTTATTATTGCAGTTGCTAATTTATTTTCTAATTCTTTGCTTAATTCTTTTTTATCATTTATTTCAGAAATAATTTCAGGATTAAATCTTGTAATATATTTATATAAATCTCTTAAAAAAGGTTTTACTTCTTCAACTTTTAATTCGTCGATATATCCTCTTGTTGCAGCAAAAATTTCTATGACTTCCTTATCTAATGACATAGTATCATATTGATCTTGTTTTAAGAGTTCCATTACTATTGAACCATGATTGATAATTTGCTTTGTATTCGTATCTAAATCACTCCCAAATTGTGAGAAACTCAAAAGTTCATGATAATTAGCTAAATCCATTTTAATAGATTTAGATATTTGTTTCATGATTTTAAATTGTGCTGCACTACCAACACGAGAAACGCTTAGGCCTGTATCGATTGCAGGTCTTTGTCCAGCATTAAAAAGATCAGTTTGTAAAAATATTTGTCCATCAGTAATAGAAATTACATTAGTAGGAATATAAGCGCTAATATCTCCAGCAAGAGTTTCTACAATTGGTAAAGCTGTAATCGAACCTCCACCATTCTTTTTGCTTAATTTCGCACTTCTTTCTAATAATCTAGAATGTAAGTAAAAAATATCACCAGGATAAGCTTCTCTGCCTGGAGAACGTTTAAGCAATAATGAAAGCGCACGATAACTAAC
>CAUWDL010000047.1:0-9747 GCA_963557285.1 uncultured Bacilli bacterium
GGAGGAGGAAGAATGAAAAACATTTTAATTATTGAAGATGATAAAGCTATTCAAACCTTGCTCAAAGTCGCTTTAAAGCAAGAAGGGTACGAAACTTTTTCAGTTAGAACCGCTCAAGAAGGTATCGATTTATTAATCAAAAATATTATTGATTTAGTAATTTTAGATCTCGGACTTCCTGATATGGATGGCACTAATGTAATCGACATCATTAGAGGTTTTAGTGAGCAACTCCCTATTATCGTTGTAAGTGCTAGAAGTAATGATGACGAGAAAATTAAATGTTTTGATAAAGGTGCTAATGATTATGTTCAAAAGCCTTTTTCAACTCAAATATTATTAGCTAGAATTCGTTCACAACTGCGTCATAGTAATTATCAAAATGATTCTCCTATTTTTATTAATGGCGATTTAAAGATAGATTTTACTAGTCATACTGTATTTTTAAAGGATAAAGAAATTCATTTGACGAATTATGAATATAAGATTCTAGTCTTATTAGCTCAAAACGTTGGTAAAACTTTAACTCAAAATTACATTATTTCAAAAATATGGGATACTAACGGTAATGACACTGGCAACTTAAGAGTCTTTATGGCTGGTATTAGAAGAAAGATAGAAAAAGATCCTTATTCTCAAGAATTTATTCGCACAGACGTTGGTGTCGGATATAGAATGAATAAGATAGATAATTAGTCTATATATAATATAAATGCGATATTAACATTATCTTAACATGATTAACTTTAAAACAAACAGTCTCTTAACATGATATTTATTAGAATATTCACAAGGAGGGAATTGTTATGTTTTTTAGAAAATCAAAGAATGACTCAGCAAATTCAGACACTACTTCATCTCAAGCAAAAGATAGTGCGAATGAAATTTTAGTTGAGGCAATCAAAAAACTAAAAGATAGAGATATTGCAGGTGGAAGAAAATTGCTTTCTACTTATGCGTCAAGCAATCTAGAAAGCCCAGAACTTTTTAATCTTCTTGGTATTTCATATGAACTCACAGGTGATAAGATAAATGCATTAAAATTCTATCGTATCGCTTATTATTTAGATCAATCGTTTACTCCAGCGGTTGAAAATTTACATAGAGCATCATATTTTTATGAGAAAAAAGCATCCAATATCAATTGGGGTACTGACGACGGAAAATAAATATGTTTGCAGTTACTATTTGTGCGGGTGTTATCGCTTTTTTATTGTTAATTTTTCTTTTTGTCGCTTTATTTAAAAGTGATAAAGCTTAAGGAGTATTTAAATGGTTAATTCAATTTTATTTACCGTCCTTCAAGATGTCTTATACGTACTTTTATTGACTTTAGGAGCTTATTTTTTCGGGAAAGCATTCTATAAAATATATAAAGGTGAAGCTGTTTTCTTTAAAAAAGGAACAGGAAAAGTCGAAGGATGGATATATCGATTACTCGGTATAGATAAAAATGAAGAAATGAGTGCTAAGAAGTATGTTTGTAGTATACTTCTTTTTACATTATTTTGTTTCATTTTATTTATGGCAGTTGTAATGCTTCAAGAATTTCTTATATTCAATCCAAATAACGTAAAAGGAATGAGTTGGGATCTTGCATTTAATACAGCAGCTAGTTTTATAACAAATACAAACTGGCAAGCATATGCTGGTGAAACTGGTTTATCCTATTTCTCACAAATGTTTGTAATTACAAGCCAAAATTTCATTTCTGGTGCTGTTGGTATTGCTGTTTTATTTGTTTTAATAAGAGGTTTTACACGCCATGAAACTGGTAAATTAGGTAATTTCTGGTGTGACATTACAAGAATAATCTTGTTTATGTTACCTGTTTGCTTAGTTACAAGTTTAATTTATGTTGAACAAGGCATTCCTCAAACATTAATGGGGAACGTTAATTATGTTGGCTTAGACGGTACTGCTGCAACTTTATATTTAGGGCCAGTTGCTAGCCAAATATCAATCAAGCAATTTTTCTCAAATGGTGGTGGATTCTACGGTACTAACTCATGTTACCCATTCGAAAACCCAACTCCATTAACAAATTTAATACAAATGTTATCGCTTCTTTGGATTCCAGCAAGTATGTGTTTTGTATTCTCGATGGCTACAAGAAGACGTAACGAAAACGGTGTTGCAATCAAAGAAAGAGCTCAAGGAACAACTCTATATATCACTATGTTGATTTTATTTGTCGTTTGCTTATCAGTATCAACAACATGTGAATATATGGGTGGTATTCAAAATAATTTAGTTTCTAGTATCGGAAATATTGAAGGTAAAGAAGTTAGATTTGGTATCGGACAAAGCGCATTATGGAGTGTCGCAACAACTTGTGCTTCAAACGGTTCTGTTAACTGTATGCATGATAGTTTAACTCCATTAAGTGGAATGATTAGTATGTTCCTAATGATGCTTGGTGAAATCGTATTCGGTGGTGTCGGATGTGGACTCTATGGCATGATCGGATTCGCTATTCTTACTGTATTTATTTCAGGACTTATGGTCGGTAGAACTCCAGAATACATTGGCAAAAAAATTGGAAGTTTCGATATGAAGATGGTTTGTATCGTAATTTTAACTCCAGTACTTTGCTTATTATTAGGAACCGCTTCTACTGTCTTACTTGAAGCCGCTCCAGAATGGTTAACAAACTCAGGAGCTCACGGATTTAGTGAAATTTTATATGCATTTGCTTCTATAAGCGGTAACAATGGTTCAGCATTTGCTGGCTTTAACGCTGATACCGTTTGGACAAATGTCGTTGGAGGATTTATTCTCCTAATCGTTAGATTTATACCTATGATTGCTGTTGTATATTTAGCAAGTAGCTTAGCTAAAAAGAAGATTACACCAACAACTGAAGGTACACTTGCAACAAATAACGCATTATTCGTTGGATTATTACTCGGTGTTATCTTAATTATCGGTGCTTTATCATTCTTCCCAGCATTAGCATTAGGACCAATCGCTGATTTTATTGGGTAGGTAATTAGAAATGAAAAATAAAGTAGTTACAGAAACAAAAAAATCCAAAGATAAAATGTTTAATAAAAAAATCTTATTAGACTCAGTTGTTCAATCATTTGCTAAATTAAATCCATTAAAGCAAATAAAGAACCCTGTTATGTTTGTTGTTTATCTTGGTGCTATATTCACAACAATCTTATTCTTCTTAAATCTTGGAGGAATAGGTGAAGAAAATAAATGGTATATATTCGCTATTTCATTAATCTTATGGTTCACTTCTTTATTCGGCAACTTTGCTGAAGCTGTTGCTGAAGGTAGAGGTAGAGCTCAAGCAGAAAGTTTAAAGAAAAGTAGATGCGATGTTATCGCAAAAAAACTTGTTACACCTGATTATGATAGCGAATACACAGAGGTCAAAAGCAATGAACTCGTACCAGGTGATATAGTTATCGTTAAAGCAAACGAAGTAATTCCTATGGATGGTGAAGTCATTGTTGGTATTGCTAGCGTTGATGAAAGTGCAATTACTGGTGAAAGTGCTCCTGTTATTAGAGAAGCTGGTGGAGATCGTAACGCTGTTACAGGTGGAACTACTGTTACTAGCGACTGGTTAATCATAAAAATCACTGCAAAAGCTGGAAATTCATTCCTTGATCGAATGATTTCTATGGTCGAAGGAGCTTCAAGAAAGAAAACTCCAAACGAAATCGCCCTTCAAATTTTACTTATTACATTAACAATTATCTTCTTAGTTGTTAGTGCTACACTTCTTCCATTTTCACATTTCGCAGTCATTCAAACTAATCAAGGTACAGAAATTAGTTTAACTAATATCGTCGCTTTATTAGTTTGCTTAGCTCCTACTACTATCGGCGCTTTGCTTTCTTCAATCGGTATCGCTGGTATGTCACGTTTAAATAAAGCTAATGTCTTAGCAACAAGCGGTAGAGCTATTGAAGCCGCTGGAGATGTTGATATCTTATTATTAGATAAGACAGGTACTATTACCTTAGGAAATAGACAAGCTAGTGAATTTATTCCTCTTGAAGGAATTGGAGATAGAGAATTTGCTGAAGCATGTCAATTATCATCACTTGCTGATGAAACAGCTGAAGGAAGAAGTATTGTCGTTCTTGCTAAAAAACTCTTTAACTTAAGAGGCCAAAATATGCACGAACTAAACGCTACTTTCATTGAATTTAGTGCTAAAACAAGAATGAGTGGTGTTGATATCGGCGATGAAAAAATAAGAAAAGGTAGCGCTGATGCAATTAAAAAATTCGTTTTAGAAAACGGCGGTGTTTATCCTCAAGAATGTGAAGATATCGTTGCAAAAGTTGCTAACGAAGGTGGTACTCCGCTTTGTGTAGCTAGAAACAATGTTGTATTAGGTGTTATTTACTTAAAAGACGTTGTTAAAGAAGGCGTTGCTGAAAAGTTTAATGATTTAAGAAAAATCGGTATTAAAACTATCATGATTACAGGTGATAATCCTATGACAGCTGCTGCAATCGCTGCGGAAGCTGGTGTAGATGATTTCGTCGCTGAAGCAACTCCAGAAACAAAGTTAAATTTAATTAAGAAATTCCAAAAAGAAGGCCACCTTGTTGCTATGACAGGTGATGGCACTAATGATGCTCCTGCACTTGCCCAAGCTGATGTTGCTGTTGCAATGAACTCAGGAACACAAGCTGCTAAAGAAGCAGGAAATATGGTTGACTTAGATTCAAGTCCAACAAAATTAATTGAAGTTGTCAAAATCGGTAAACAACTTCTTATGACACGTGGTTCATTAACAACATTCTCAATTTGTAATGATATCGCTAAATACTTTGCAATTATTCCTGTATTATTTGTTGATATTTATCCAGGATTACAAGCGCTTAACTTTATGCATTTAACAAGTGCTACTACTGCAATTTTATCAAGTATTATCTATAACGCATTAATCATTGTTGCTTTGATTCCTTTATCACTTAAAGGTGTTAAATACAAAGAACAACCTGTATCTAAAATGCTTAAATCAAATTTATTAATTTACGGTTTAGGCGGAGTCATTGCTCCATTTATATTTATTAAGATATTCGATTTAATATTAACCGCATGTGGGGTTATGTAAGGAGATTTTTATGGAAGAAAACAATATAGAAAATAAAAATTCTACACAAGCAAAGCCTAAAAAGCGTTCTAAAGTCTGGTCTTTTATTAGACCAGCACTTGTTGGAACATTGGTTTTAACTTGCATAACTGGCATTGTCTATCCAATTGTTACAACCGTAGTTGCTCAAACAGTTTTTCCATATAAAGCAAACGGATCGCAAGTTACTGTTACTCTTAAAGACGGCACAACAAAAACTTATGGATCAGAATTAATCGGACAAGAATTTGAAGATCCTACTCACTTATTCGGTAGAGTTAACACTGGTGCTCCTACAAACTTAAATCCAAATAGCCAAGAATATAAAAACTTAATTAATAAGCGTATTGATGAAAGAAAACAAAAATTAGCGGAAATAGAATACTATGATGATAGAAAAATTCCTGATGAATTATTAACAACTTCAGGAAGTGGAGTCGATCCTCATATTAGTCCTGAAACTGCTTATTTCCAAATTCCTGTTATTGTTGAAGCTAGAAACAAGGATGAAGACGCAATTAAATATACGGAAGATGATGTTAAAAAGGTTATAGATAAATATACAGAACAACCATTCTTATATATATTTGGTGAAAAAAGAGTAAATGTTTTATTGGTAAATCTTGCTCTTGATGGATTAATATAAAATGGAAAAAGGTCGTTTAAAAATATATTTCGGCTATAGTGCAGGTGTTGGTAAAACCTATAACATGCTCAAAGATGCTCAAATTGAAAAAATTAAAGGCCTTGATATTGTTATCGGTTATTTAGAACCACACGATAGAATCGATACTATGAATATGGCTAAAGGACTTGAACAAGTTCCTTTAGCTAATGTCACCTATAAAGGAATTAGTTTAAAAGAATTAAACGTCGATGGAGTCATCAAAAGAAAGCCAAAAGTTTGCTTAGTTGATGAATTGGCGCATACTAATGCTCCTGGTTCTAAAAGTACAAAACGTTGGATTGACGTTGAAGAAATTTTAAATAACGGTATAGATGTTTGGACAACAGTAAATGTTCAGCATATTGAAGGCTTACATGATTTAGTCGACAATTCAACAACTGTTGATGTCAAAGAAAAAATTCCAGATAAAGTTTTCGATAGCGCAGACGAAGTTAAATTAATCGATATAGAACCTGAAGATTTAATTGAGAGAATGCGTGAAGGTAAAATCTACAAGAAAACTCAAGCAACATATGCATTAAATAATTTCTTTAAAGAAAGTAATTTACAATTTCTTCGAGAAGCATTCATGCGTAGAAATGCTGATCGTATCGAGAAAAAATCAAATGAATACACTGAAAAAGCAAGTATTCTTGTATTAATAAGTCCTTCTCCTTCTTCGTTTAAAAACATCTATATAGCAGCTAGAATGGCTCAAGCATACCATGCATCTTTTTGTGCAATGTACGTTGAAAGAAATTTCGAATTAGACAATGATAGTGCGTCTAACTTAAAACGACATATGAGGTTAGTAAAAGACCTAGGGGGTGATATTGTCGTTAAATATAGTGATGATGTTTTAAGTACAATTGTTAATTATGCAAAAATTTCTGGTGTTACTGATCTAGTAATGGGTAAAAACTGGAAAACAGTTGGCTCTAAAGTTGGCTTAGAAGATAAAGTTATTGAACAACTACCAAACATACAAGTTTTAATTGTGCCAGACAGCGAACACGTTGAAATTAATACATATAAATTCAAAAGTTTTATTAGAACAATAAAAACAAAATTATCATATAAAAGTAAATATAGATATCTCAATAAATTGATAGATATTTATTCGATATTATCATTAAAAGCAATCAGTACAGATGATACATTGCAAGCAATAACAGAAACACTCTCAAATGCTTTTGATCGAAGTGTTGCATTAATTACTAGTAAGGTCGAATCTTTAACAGTAAACAATTCTGATTTACATTTCTTTAAAGAGCAAAATGAATTGGCTGTTGCTGAATGGGTCAGAAAAAACAAAGAACCAGCTGGTAGAGGAACAAATACATTGCGTTCTTCAAAAGCTATATATATGCCATTAAAATCTTCAAATGAAAATTACGCTTTAGCAATTTCATGCGTAAATGGCAAGTTGAAAATATCCGATAGAATGGTTTTAAATCAATTAATTCCATTTCTAAATGTAGTTTTATCAATTGAAAAAAAACAATCTACAAAATAATGTAGATTGTTTTTTTGTTATGAATTATTTTCCATTCATAATAGGTGTCGCTAATAAAATAAAGTTCAACAGGAATAATATTGAAGCAACTCCTAAAATTAGACTAATACCTAGCTTTGGTTTCTTTATTACGTCATTATTTGCAACTTCTAGATCATTAGAAGTTTCTGATTCATTTTGTTGAATTTTGTTTGTTTTTATTAATTTGTTATATAAATAAAGATCTTTAAAATAAATAACAAATCTTACAATACAATATGAAATGAAACCCATAGCAATTCCGTATGAAATACTATAGCAAAACGCCATAAACGCTGTAGCAAAGAACGCTGGAATTGCTTCTTCTAATTTGCCCCACTGAATATCTGCTAAATTAGTAAGCATCATACATCCAACAACAACTAATATAGGGCTTGTTGCTGCTGCAGGAACTGCACTGATTGGTCCAGCAAAGAAGATTGAAAGAGCGAAGCAGATAGCTGTTACACAGCTTGCTAATCCTGTCCTAGCTCCTGCTTCAATGCCAGATGCGCTTTCTACAAACGTTGTCGTATTACTTGTTCCAATAATAGCTCCAATTGATGTTGCTACACTATCAGCAAATAATGCTCTATCCATTTTAGATTTGAATCCTTTACCTTTTTCTAATGATTCCATGTCCTCGTCGCTAAAGATCCCACTTTTTCTACCAGTTCCAATAAATGTACCTAATGTATCAAATGTATCGCTAAGCGAAAAAGAAAAAATTGTAATAATAGCGATTAATGCTTTAGAATCAGAGCTAAATAAACTTCCAAATCCTTCGCCTGTAAAGATAACGCCAAATGTTTTTGGCAATTCTTTAAACGCTTCTATAAAGCCATCCATGAAGCCATATTCAGGTGTTCCTATTGTTAATTCACCCATATGAGTTACTGCACTTCCAGCTCCGCCAAAAGGAATTAAACCTATTAATGTGGTAGCAATGATTGTAATAATCATTGCTCCTTTAACTTTTAAAACGTTTAAAACAATACAAATAACTAAGCCAATTAAAAATGTAATAATTGCAGGACTATTCCATAATGAAGAACCTGTTGACATACCAGGAACAGCTCCAAAAGATATAAATCCAACATTTAATAATCCAAGATAAGCTATAAATAAGCCTATGCCAGCGCTAATAGCGCTTTGAAGTGATTGTGGAATTGCTTTAATGATTAATTTTCTTACTTTAGTAACCGTTATAAGAATATTAATTATTCCACAAATAAAGACCATTGTAAGAGCTTCTTGCCATTTAAAGCCAAGTGCCGCACAAATAGTAAATGCAAAAAACGCATTTAATCCCATACCTGGCGCCTGTGCATATGGTACATCAGCAAATAGTCCCATAATTAGCGTGCCAATTATACTTGAGATAATTGTCGCAATAAATACTGCTCCCCAAGGCATTCCACTGCTGGACAAAATTCCAGGGTTTGTAATGATGATATAACTCATTGCAAAGAATGTAGTTAAGCCACCAAGAACCTCTTTTTGCCAAGTAGTCTTGTTACCTTCGAAATCGAAAAGTTTAAACTTTCCATTCACTACTTTCATCTTTTCTCTCCTCCGTTAATAAAAAAGACTTGTTTATCTTAATATTAATTCAGAGGCTAAAAAAAGAAAAAATGCGATTTTCATCGCATTTTTAATACTAAATTTATATTGCATGTTGTTTCTAATTTTATATTGTACCTTATTAAAAATTAAGATAGTATTAACATTAGCAATATGTTAAATCTAGTGAATTATTAAACTTTTTTAACTAATGTCGTTCCTTGACTTAAGAAACTGAATTGTGGATTTTTTCCATACCATGATAATGGAGCGGTAATAGTATAAGTTGCTCCAACTTCTAATTGTTGAATTTGTCCTTTATCAAATTTATCTGTTCTTAAAACAATTTGAGTCTCACCAAGTTTCCATTTAGTCGAAACAGCTGTGCCAGCTGTTGGTGTTTCGCTTTCACATACCGCATCAAATGTATAGAAATCACCAACATTTGCTGTTGTTAATTTTTTATAACCAGCTTCATCTAATTGAATTGGTGCTTTTGGAGTGATTTCATCTTCAATAGTGATTGCATATGTTCCGTCAATTCTAGCGCCACCCTTAAAATTAGTTAATTGTTTTGCACCATTAAATTCTCCAATTTCAGCTTTTATTTCTACTGATTGGCCCATTGTCCATGTTTGATTAGCTATAGCTGTGTCATCTTTTGTGAAGCTCCAGTTATAAACATAGAATGAACCTGTTGAATCGCTAATATAAGCGCTCTTGCCACAAATAGCAGAAACTTTTCCTTTGACAGTAACTGGAGTACCAACTTCCTTAGTTTTTGCTTCAGCAATTGTTATTATATCTGCTGCATCTGTTTTATCTGTAATTACGATATGAACGCTTGCAGTAGCTGTTCCAGCTTTTGCAGTAATA
>CAUWDL010000048.1:0-9642 GCA_963557285.1 uncultured Bacilli bacterium
CCAATGTAACTTTTCTTCTATTTCATGTTGTTCTTGTTTAGCACTATAATGTACACCTTCTTTATATCTCCAGTGAGCCGCAACACCTGTTTCAGCGACTTCATCCATTTCTTTAGTTCTAATTTGAACTTCAAAAACATTACCATCACCAGCTACAATTGAAGTATGCAATGATTGATACATATTAGGTTTTGGCATTGCAATGTAATCTTTAAATCTTCCTGGAATTGGCTTGAAATGAGCATGTATTAATCCTAAAATTTCATAGCAGTTCAATTCAGTTTCTGTAATAACTCTTAGAGCAAGAAAATCATAAATTTCATCGAATGCATGTCCTTTAATATACATCTTTTTGTAGATTGAATATACAGACTTTACTCTTGATTCAATTTCAAACTTTAACCCTTGCTCGATTAAAATATCAGCAATTTTCTTTTTTAAATTGTTTAACGCTTTTGTTCTGTTAGCAATTTTCTCATTTAGTAATAATTTTATTTGTTTTACTTCATTTGGTTTTTCTATTGCCAGTGAAAGATCTTCTAGTTCACTTTCAACTTTATAAATACCAAGTCGATGAGCAATAGGCGCAAATACTTCTAATGTCTCCTTTGCTAATGCATGCTGCCTATCTTCTTTTAAAGCTTTAACTGTACGCATATTATGAAGTCTATCAGCAAGTTTTATAATAATAACTCTAACATCTTTAGCCATTCCTAAAAATATTTTTCTATGATCTTCAGCTGCAAATTCTTCTTCTGTTCTTTTTGACAATTTTAATCGTTGTATCTTTGTTAAAGCGTCAACAATACGTGCGCAATCTTCTCCGAACATACGTTTAATGTCTTCAATTGTTGTATCTGTATCTTCCACAACATCATGAAGTAAACCAGCACAAATAGTTGTTGGTCCAGCTTGTAAGGAGGCTAAAATATAAGCAACCTCAATCAAATGTTGTAAATAAGGTTCACCACTTTTTCTAAAAATGCCAGCATGTTGTTTTTTGACGTATTCATATGCTTTCATTATCATCTCGCGATCTTTTATATCGCTAATATAAGCAAAATAAAGTTCTTGTACATCTTGTATAGTATGCATATAGTAACCGCCATTAGGCAATATTTTTCCATCTCCAGCATCAGCTACTTCTATATCGTCAGTTTGTACCCCATCTCTTTTTATAGTATCCATATAATATCCTCATCTAATTTTACTATATATTCAGTTTTTTTCACAAAATTCTTTAACTAAAAATTGAATGTATATTTGATTTTTAAAAGTGTTTCTAGTTAACTCTCCTATCAAGTCAACTTTTTTCCGATTTTTAATCTTTTTATTATAATTAAAATAAACAATCTTGGATGTGCTTGTAGGGCTAGAAAAAAGATGTTTTCCGTCCTTTGACTCATAAAAAGATGAAACATTAAAATCTTTGAGAGTGAAAGTTGGTTTTTCAAAGCCTTCACCAAAAGGGCCAAAAGATCGATAGATGTTATAATCTGATATATTTAATTCAGATAACAAAATTTCTATTTTCCCTTTCTCAAGTTCTAAAAAAGAGTGGTTTTTAGCATATTCTTCAAATAATCTTGAAAATTCATTTAAATTATTTCTATTTATAGTTAATCCACCAGCACAATCATGTCCTCCGTATTGAATAATAAGATGTTTTAAATTATCAAACGAATCAACTATATTAAATCCAGGTTTACTTCTTGCGCTTCCTTTTAGCAATTCATTTTCATTTGTTGTTGAAAATACGACTACCGGTTGATTATATTTATTTAATAAATGATTAGCAATTAAACCAGCTAGCCCCTCATTTTTATTAATAGTTATTACAATTGAACTTTTATTATTATCAATTTCGATACCGTCACTAATTTCTTTAATTTTGACTTTTCTTAAGCAATTGTTATGATTTATCCAGACAAGTCTTTTTTTATTCAAATCATCATTGCTAGTAAAGTATTTAACAATATTAAAACGTGTATTATCATTAATCATTCTACCAATACTATTGATTTTAGGAGCGATTTCTAAACCAAAATTATCTTCAGAAATAATTTCATATTTTTTATCAATTAAATCATATATAGAATCATATTTGTATTCATTTAAATACTTTATCCCAAGTTTTACTAATAATCTATTATACGATTTTAGTGGCATCATATCACTTATTGTTGATATAGATGCTAATGTTATTAGGTATTTATCAATATAACCTAAAAAAGCCCAAGAGAAATAAAAACAAACTTCGCCAGCACTTATATTGTATTCTCCAATAGTACTTAAGGATGGGTGAATAATAAATTTTGCATTCGGCATCTTTTCTTGTATCATATGATGATCTAAAACAATTACATCAATACCAAGTTTAGAAGCATAATCAATCTCATTAACGAGTGTGATTCCATTATCAACCGTTATTATTATTTTATATCCTAATTTATTAAATAAATCGATATTCTTAATATTAAGTCCATATCCATCTTCTTCTCTACTAGGTATATAAAATCCAACATCATAATTAACTTTTTTAAAGACATTTTTCATTATTGATGTAGACATTATGCCGTCACAATCATAATCTCCATATATTAATATTTTCTTTTGCTTTTTTATGGCTTCTTTTATAAAATCACAAGCATCAACTATATTTGAAAAAACGTTATAATTTGGCAAATTGTCAATATCAGTAGTCTGCATTTTTTCATATTCTTCTTGTGATATATTGTAATAACTTAATAATTTTTCAAACAAATTTTTCATAATAAAAAATAACAAAAGGGACCTTTTACAGGTCCCATAACTAATTAATCGTTAATGCCAATAAAGATCGCTTCTTCAGGACCGTCATCAATCGATTTATGTTTCTTATCTTTTGTCTTGCTTCCTTTGCGACTATCAGACTTTTCTTTTATTTTTGCGAAGAATCTAGTTAGTGACATTTCTAATGGTAAGCTTAAAGATTTAACGAAAATACATACTAAAATCATGCCAAGTAGAATTAAAGCTAAAGTATAAACGCTAAATACTTTTGAGAAGTAAAAACTCATCACCATAAATGCTACAATTGCTGTTGTTGTAAAGATCATTGTGTAATTCAAATTATGAATGTAATCAAATTGACACTCTCTTTCGGACAAATCGACAAGTTTTCTTTTATTCTCTTTATAATATTGTTTTTCACTAGAATAACCAATACTAAGAGCAATATATGCAAGAATTGCTATAAGAAGTAAGCCTAATGTAATCTCGCTTGGGAATGGTCCTCTAATCAAAGAGAATAATCCCGCTAATGAAACCAACAAACCTCCAGCGATTAGTGTACCACTTAAGAATCTAGAAACGCCAAATCTTAACAAGAAATATAAAGCTAATGCAGCTACACTAATTAACGTTGCAATTAATACATAATAATTAATGTAGTCATCAGTTGCATCAAATGATTTAACAACATTAACTAAATAATTAGAGTCTAATCCTGCATCAATTTGAACAGCTTGATTTATCGCTTCTTCTAACGTTAATGCTTTGCCATCTACAATAGTATTTGGTGAATAATATTTTGCATTTGAGTCCTTAACATCATAGATATTTCCGAGATCAACAACAAAATATACTTCCTTATTTGTAATTAAATTGTTAACACTTGTTCCGTATGTATAATCATATGAATAGTATTCGATGTCAGTTTTATTTTTAAATGGCTTTGTTTTTAATTCAGCATCTGTTGATAAGTCTTCAATTGCTTTTTTAATCGAAACTGAAGTGTTATTAAAATCATAATTATTAGTGCTGTTTTTGATATTGTAAGTAACAACTACTTTTGTATTAATTTCATTTGTCCCTGCATTATATATGTTTCCGTTAATGCATTGGAATGTTGTAACACTAATGATACTTGCTACAACTAAAATTGCACCTACTATACCAGAAATTTTAAATTTATTTTTTGGAGTTTTTCTTTTAAACGATTCCAAATATATTGATTTCACATCTTTTGTAATATCAGCTGCAACCTTTTTGTCGACACCGAATAATTTTAAGTGTTGCTGTGCAAAATTAGAATTATATAAGAACCAGTTTGCACCTCTAAATAAGATAAGACTTGAAACAAGAGAAATGGCACTGCCTAATAAAGTCACTACGCCAAACGATGTTAATATTGCATTTGGCATTAAATACGTTGTAAGCCCTACAATTGCCCCTACAATACAAAAATCTAATAAATTTGAATAATATTTTTTATCAGCTTCTTGATAAGATTTTTTTAAAGTTTTTCCAGCGTATATTTCGTTTTTTGATTTTGATAACCAACTGCATGATAAGAAAGTAGAAATTAGCATTACTGCGAACAATCCGAGTATAGTTCCTATATTAAATTCATTTCCTAAAATATTAAATATCCCTAATGCTGCTACAACATTGCCTAGTGTTGTTATCGAAGCCATTAATCCTGATAACCCATAATTTAATAAAAGGAATAACGTACATATAATAAGTGCTATAGCTGTTGCGATTAATACCGTTGAACCAAAATTGATATTTCCTGCTTGTTGAATATATTCAACAAAAGGAGGAACAATATTTGTATTAGCGTTAACGCTAGACTCATTTATAAGAGTGATAGCAAATTTTAAATTGTCAGAATTTAATCGATTAGCGAATAAGTTAGCTTTTTTATAAGCAAGACGTTCATCAGTTGTTTTAGTGTTATAGAATTGATATTCAGTTGTGACGTCAATTGGCGTTTCACCACCATTAACAGCTCCTAGGTCATAGAATTGAAAATATACTTCATTATATACTTTAGCTTTTTGATCTTCTTCACTTAAAGACGAATCATATCCCCGAAAGAATGATGCAGGATTTGTAGTATCAAAATATGTAACAACATGGTCTTTAAAGTTATCTTTATTAATATTAGGTACAGTATTTGATAAAATATCACTTAAATCAAAACCACTTAACCAATCATTTAAAATAAATAAAACTTTTTTAGGATCTATTTTTTTAACTTCTTCAGTTGAACCATCACTATTGCTATTCGCATCTCCATTATCTACAGGTGGTAGTGGTTGTTCAGGTTCTTCAGTTCCACTGTCTGGAGTTTCTTCTGTAGTTCCTTCTTCACTGTCAGCAAGTGTCTTAGCTTCGTTTGCCCAAGAGAATGAATTAGCAATTGCCGGTGTTCCTGATTCTGTTCCATTATTCGTAGAAGAATCATCACCATTTTCTTTAGAAATAGATTCTACTTTTTCCTTGAAAGTTTCAGGTTGCTGTAATTGAACAACAACATATGGGTATCCATCTTTATATTCAACTCTTGCAGTATGTTCTTTGAATAAAGGTTCTACTGATTGCGAATCTGCTTCATATTCCTTTGCTGTTTTGCCAATTGTAAATGTTTCTTCATAGTTTTTAGCTAGCATAGAATTGCTAAAAGTTAGATAATCAACAACATCAACATAATCTTGTAAATTATCTTTAAAAGTTAAACTTAGAGTATCATCTCCGATTGTCTCTAATTTATATTCACTAATTTCAGCTAGATCTAATCTAGTTTTAAAAACATCTTTGACTTCTTCTAAAGGCGTTTTATCTCCATTTTGAACAGCATCTTGTTCTGTTCCACTAGAAAAATCATTTGTTGTTATTCTTTTACTAACTTTAAATACAAAATTTCTTGATGTGGAAAAATCACTATTTCCACTAATTCCTAAAATTGTAGGTGCTACTCCAACCAAAACAGCAGTTAGAAGGGAAGCACACATAGAAACATAGCCTACAAATCTCTTCATAATAACCCTCTTATTTATAAATAAATTTATAAATGTACTTGAAAATTTTACTATAAAAACAATCGAAACTCAAACTGTTTTTACCCTGTATATTTATATACGCATTTTGTATAACGTTATTTTATTATTTTAATATTCTGGAATAATAGAAGGTCTTTCCTAATTTACTTAAAATTCTTCCTCTCCTAGTTCTGTTTATGAAACCTATTTTAGCTAAATATGGTTCATATATTTCTCTGATATTTACAACACTTTCATTAATAAGTGAGGCAATATTTTCAAGACTAACTGGATGATCTTCAAAATATTCATACATTATTTTGATTATCTTTTTATCAACTTCAGTTAATCCATAAATATCAATATTTAAGAATTCAAAGAAATTGCTAAGTACCTCATAGTTTATAATTTTTATATTTTTATAAACAGCAAAATCACCAAGTCTTTTAACAAGGTTATTTGCAATACGAGGATTCAATTTCGTTCTATCAGCAAATTCTAACGCATCTTCATCATTGCCAAATTGCAAATTAATTTTATTTAGATTATTTTTTGCGATTAAACTTATTTCTCGTTTTGTATAATTTTCAAAATGAAATTTTATACCGAACCTTTCCCTTAAAGGCTCAGATAACATTCCGTCAATCGTTGTCGCACCGATTAATGTGAATTTTGGCAGTTTTACAGATATGACTTTACGTTTTTCTTTATTTTTGTATGGTACATAAAGCATAAAGTCTTCTAAAACAGAGTATAGCACCTCTTCTATTTTCTTTTCTAATCTATGAATTTCATCGATAAATAAAACATCACCTTCATTGATCGAAGCTAAGATTTCTATTAAATCTTGAACTGTCTCGATAACAGGTGCATTTATGATTTTAATGTTCCTATTCATTTCTTTAGCCACTATGCAAGCTAAAGTCGATTTACCAACTCCACTAGGCCCATAAAATAAGATATGATCTAAGCATTCATTTCTCTTTTTGCAACTATATAAATATACTTTTAATTCTTTAATAATTTGTTCTTGTCCATAAAAGTCTAAAAAATTATCTACTCTAAAAATATTCTTAGTGTTCATTTTTTAAACCTCTAATTGCTAATTTTAAAACTGAACTATCATCTAAATTCGTATCAATGCTATTAAGAATTTCTGTAATCTCTTTAGCACTATATCCTAAATAAATAAGAGCATTGAACACGTTTTCATGTTTTATTTCTTTAATATTTATATTATCCAATTTTCCTTTTAATTCAGCAATTATTCTTGCTGCCTTAGCACCTACTCCACTTATTTTTGATAATTCATTTTCAAGTCCTTCATTAATGTATTTTATAAATAAATTAATATTGACATTTTTCAATATTTGCTGAGCTGTTTTTGGACCTACTCCATTAACTTTTATTAAAAGTTTAAAAAGTTTATATGAATCATGTTCACTAAAGCCGTAAAGAGATATTTCTTCATTACGGATGCAAGAATATATGTATAATTTTACTGTTGAATTTACTATAAATTCTTTTTTGGAATTAACAAAAATTTCATAGCCAATTCCGTTATTTGACTCTAAATAAACGGAATCGCTATGAACTTCTGTTATTTTTCCAATTAAATATATAATCAAAAATTATTTTATATGGATATCATTCAAAATAATCAAATTCGAAATCACAAAGTTTAACTGTGTCACCGTCTTTTGCACCCATTTCGTGCAATTTTTTATCAACACCAATTTTATTCAAATATTGTATTAATCTCATCATGCCTTCATCAGTAGATAAGTTAATAAGGTTATATGTTCTTTCAACACGTTCACCAGTAATCTCAAATAAATGTTCCTTTGTTTTGACGATGTTAAAGATTTTATCATCATCTAAATTAAATACTTGTTCTTTGTCTTTTTCGTCATAGACAGGGAATGTAATAGCTGTTTCTAACAGATCTTTACATTTATAGAGCACTAAATCTAAATTTTTATCACTGAGCGAAGAAATAGGTATAACTTCTTTACCAACTTTTTGTTTAAATTCGTTTAAGCGTTCTTCTGCGCCATCTTCATCCATTTTACTAGCTACAATAATCTCAGGCCTGTCTACAAGATGCATTCCATATACTTCAAGTTCGTTTCTGATATCAATATAATCTTGATATGGGTCTCTTACGCCACTCATATCAACCATGTGAATCAAAACTCTACATCTCTCTATATGTCTTAAAAATAATAATCCTAAGCCTTTTCCTAAATGTGCACCTTTAATCAAACCAGGCATATCAGCTATTACGAAGCTATGTGAATCATCAACTCTTGCAACGCCTAAATTTGGAACAATAGTTGTAAAGTCATAATCACCAATTTCCGCTTTGCAATTAGTAACACAACTAATAAATGTTGATTTTCCAACACTAGGTAAACCTATAATGCCGACATCAGCAAGTAATTTTAATTCTAAAATTAAGCGCTTTTTTTCACCAGGTAAACCGTTTTCTGCTATTTTAGGAGCTTTATTTCTACTATTTTTAAAACAAGCATTTCCTCTTCCGCCACGGCCACCTTTGCAAATTAAATATGTCTCACCTTCTTTTGAAAGATCGCATACAAATTGATGGTTTTCTTCTAAAAATACGACTGTACCAATCGGCAAGTCAATATAAATGTCATTAGCTGCACGACCATATTGCATTTTGATATCGCCTTTTTCACCATCCTCAGCCATAAACGTCTTTGAATGTCTGTAATTAACTAAAGTTGTTGTTGTTTTAGATGCTCTTAAATAAACGCTTCCGCCACGGCCACCATTTCCACCACTAGGACCGCCTTTTGGTACGTTTTTTTCTCTTCTAAAAGCAATGGAACCATTCCCACCCTTACCGCTTCTTACTTCTATAACAGCTCTATCAATAAACATAATATATTCTCCAATATATCTTTAAAAGAAAACCACCTGCTTAAAAAGCAAGTGGTCAATTTTTTAAAAAATTACTCAACTATTTCGTAAACACTGACACGTTTTCTATTTTTACCGACTCTTTCGTATTTAACAATACCAGTCTTTGTAGCAAAAATAGTATCATCTCCACCCTTTTTAGTATTAATACCAGGATAGATTCTTGTACCACGTTGTCTATAAATAATCGCACCTGCTTTGCAAATTTGGCCATCGCTTCTTTTAGCACCCAATCTACGTCCAGCACTATCACGTCCGTTCTTAGTACTACCGACACCTTTATGGGAAGCGAAGAGTTGTAAATCAAGTATAAATCTAAGTTCCATTATTATTTACCGTTCCTTTCTAGCTTTTTAGAAATTTTAATATATTGTTTATATGATTTTTCTATAGTTAACAATTGAGTAACTATAGTTTTTACCACAACTTGATTATAATATTTTTGAAGACCTGTACCATCAATTTTTACATGTCCAGGTTCAATATTAATATTAATATCATTAATTGAATCAAAAGCGTTAATGCCACCAATTGTAACAGCACTTACTGCGCTACAAACAATGTCACTACCATACTTATCATAATTCGCATGTCCTTTAACTTCTAAGGACATAATAATACTATCGTTTTCTAAATAGCTGACTTCAATCATTATTTTAAATTAATGCTTTCGATTTCTAAGCAAGTATATGGTTGTCTATGACCATAGCTTCTACGATAATTTGATTTTGCTTTATATTTAAAGCCATGAATCTTTTTACCTAAGCCTTGCTTTAAAACTTTAGCGACTACAGTAGCACCAGCAATTGTTGGATTACCTGTTGTAATCTTTTTATCGCCGATTAATAATACATCCTTAAATGTGTACTCACTGCCAACTTCAGCA
>CAUWDL010000049.1:0-9328 GCA_963557285.1 uncultured Bacilli bacterium
TGATTTCTAAAGCTAGTTTCTATAAAAAGGTATTAATAAATGTAGAGGAGAAAAATAAGCATTATATAAATTCTCATAATTATAAAAAAATATTGATAAAATTAGAAAAAACTTATCAAAAAATATCGAATATTCGAGGTACGTTTTTCAATAAAACAGCATTAGAAATTATAAGAAAATTTGATGTGATAACAATTGAAAGTCTACCCATTGAGAGTTTGTATAAAGTTCGTAGTTCAAAATTACATCTACAGAAAAATTCATTTGGCACATTTTTTAAAATACTCGAAGAAAAAGCTAAGAAATTTGGGAAGTATTTAATAAAAGCTGATAGATTTTTTATGTCTAGCCAAATATGTAGTGAATGCGGCTTAATACATAATGAAATGAAAGATTACCACTTAAGAGAATTTAAATGTGAATGCGGCTACTGTTGTGATAGAGATACCAATGCAGCGCGAAATTTAATGTATTATGGTCTTAAAAAGATTAGAGTTGATAATCTTACATCGCTAAAAAAATACAATTATAGTTATAAAAGAAAAGAGATTTTATGAATTCAGATAATTTAATATACAATTTAATGAGATTGGAACCTTTTTATAAAGAAAATTTATTAATTCAAGTAAAAGATGATTTAAATTATACAAATCCATTTAAAAAAATATATTTAATAGAATCTTACCTTGATTATTTTAGATTTTTAAGCGAATCCATAAAACATCATGAAAAGAACAGCGTTGCTCTTTGTGGAAGGATTAATCATGATTTTGCTGAAATAATCTATATAAATATTGGCTTGAACTTAATGAATTATCGCTTATTAATTGATTCTGATACAGTTAGACATATTTATAAGAAACATTACACTTATGAATGTGAAATGAAAATTAATCCGAAATTATTTTTAAATTTTGGTGGTCTTACAGAAAAAGCCTTGCACATCAGTTATCTTCCTGATTTAGAGAGAATCGAAATTACAGCTAGATTTTTTAATGAACTCTATAAAATAATATACGCTATAGATTTTAAGCATGCGAATATTTATTTAGTAACATTTTATAGAATTGATGATGATTTTATGACACATGAACAAGTATGCTGATAAATGCATAACGGAACCATGGTAAGGAATAAAAAAACTCGGAAATCCGAGTAAGTTTCAGCAAATGGTGCCCCTTCGCAGAATCGAACTACGAATAGATCCTTACCATGGATCCGTTATGCCATTTAACTAAAGGGGCTTACTAATTTAGTATAGCATAACGGATGCATTAGACAAACAATTTTCTAAATTTCAACAACAAATGAGTTTATCATTCATTTGATTTATTATTATGAACATTTTTTAATGTATAATTAAATCATGGACAATAGAGATGTTGTTATAGAAGTAAAAAACTTCACTAAGGATTATGGGCACGGTAGAGGTGTTTTTGATATCAATTTAAATATTAAAAAAGGTGAGTTTTATGGTTTTTTAGGCCCTAATGGTGCTGGTAAATCTACTACTATCAGACATATAATGGGCTTTTCTAAACCGGATAAAGGTACGATAAAGATCTTTGATAAAGATATAAATAAAAGCCGATTAGAGATTTTAGAACATGTTGGATATTTACCTGGAGAAGTTACATTACCAAGTTATCTTTCCGGGAAACAATTTATAGAACAACAGTTGGAATTGCAGCAAATTAAAAGTACAAATTTTTTGGAATACCTTAAGAAAAAATTTCCTATTGAACTTAATATAGAAATTAAATATATGTCATTAGGTGATAAGAGGATTTTAGCTATTTATTCGGCTTTTATGAACGATCCAGATCTTTTGGTTTTAGATGAACCTACAAGCGGCTTAGACCCTTTAAGCCAAGAAAGATTTAAAGATTTTTTACTCTCTGAAAAAAAACGTGGTAAGACTATATTATTATCGAGTCACATTTTTAAAGAAATAGATGATACATGCGATCGTATATCCATTATTAAAGATGGAAGAATCGTTTCTACATTTAATAAAGGTGATTTCAATTTAGAAAATAAAGATTGCTATCAAATATTATTTGCTGATACCAGTTCATTTAAAGTTTTTATGGAAAGAATTGGCAGATACATAGAATTAATTAATTTTGATGAGATATTACTTAGCGCTAGTGTAAAGGTATGCCAACATGATATTAATGATTTATTTTATTGTTTAAGTGGATTAAATATTAAAATGTTTTCTACATTAAAGCAAACTTTAGAGACCTATTTTTTGTCATTTTACAAGGAAGAAAAAGAATATGAGGGATTATAAAGAAAATAATGATTTAATTAATGTTAGTCACTTAACAAAAGACTTTGGAAAAAAACGTGGAGTATTTGATATTAGTTTTAATGTAAAACATGGCGAAATTTTTGGTATTATTGGTGAAAGCGGAGCAGGTAAAAGTACAATTTTAAGAATTCTGATGGGTTTTATCAAACCAAGTATTGGAATATGCGAAATAGATAATTTAAATTGTTATTATGACGCAGAACAAATTAAAGAATTTGTTTCTTATGTATCTGGTGAATTTAGTATATTTGATTTTAAGAGTGGTTCAGATTTCTTAAAATTTATTAGCGAGCTAAATAATTATGATGTTAATGACCCTAACGATCTTATAAAGGATTTTCAACTTGATATTAAAGCTTATCCAAAAAGAATGAGTAAGGGAATGAAACAAAAAATGGCTCTTGTCACATGTTTTATGAAAAAATCGAATATTTATTTGCTTGATGAACCTTCCATAGGACTTGATCCGTTAATGAGGGAAGAACTAATTAAATTAATTAAATATGTTAATTCACAAGGAGCTACAGTTGTGATTACTACTAATGATTATGAAGAAATAAAAAAATTATGTAATCGTGTATTGGTTCTTTCGAAGGGCAAAGCTATTGATGTAATCAATCTGAATGAAATATTATCACCAAATTTAACTTATATGACAGTGGAATTGTTAAAAGAAAATGATGTTTGTAAAATTCCAAAGAAATGGATTATCGATTCAAATGGTAGAGTCGTTAAACTGTGTATTCCATCTAATCATTTAGGATATTTTTTTAAATTAATTTGTGAAATAGATTTTGAATTATTCGAGACTAATGAATTTGATTTAGAGCATTTTGTTGCTAGAAGGTTGGAACAAACTAATGAAAAAGCGCCTATTTAATAAAGCTTTGTTTAAAGCGTCTTTTAAAAGTAATTATATTTCGTATTTAATCGTTACTATAGGTAACGCTTTTATACTATTGGTTGTTATTTTAATTATGTCCACGCTTTCTATTAATGTAACAAGAGATTCTATGGCAAATATGTTTAATAGTGCTGGTCTTGAAAGACAAGTGAAAGAAGCTGGTGTCTCTTTATATTTGTCTTATACAGGTGGAATACAAATATTTGATAATCAACTACGTGCTTTTAGTAATAGTATTCCGAATATAGTTAATGAATTTTCTATAGTCGTAAAATTAGGCAATGGAACTTACAATAATTTATTAACTGGACTAAAATCTCAATATCAAAAATATTTTGATAATTCTAATTTCAGTAGTGCCTCAGAAAAACATGAAGATGCAAAAAAGAAATGTATCGAAGAATCAAATTTTATATTAGAAATTGCCGGAAGCAACGAAGAAACAAAAAAAGCTTTGGAAATTTTTGTTGGATACTTTTTGGATGAATATTTTAAAGGAGATTCAAGCGCTACAGAAAATGCGTTATCAATGACGGTTAATAATTTGTTAGATGGATTCGATTCCATAACAGATAATCAAAAAAATATTGTAAAAAAATATATTTCTAAAGCTTATAAATATAAAATTACTAATATAGAATTAAATAACTATGTTACAAAGTTAATAGATGAAATGAGCGATGAGATTGTTAATAATTCTTTTGATTTTTTTACAATTGATATTCCAACTGAAATATTAATTGATGGTTATCTTCGAAATAATGATGCTTATATAAAAAACGCAATTATAAACAATGACACAATTGGCTATCGAGACATTTTGAACGTAGAAGTTGTTTCTCAAGTCGTTGGCAATATTTTTAAAGATAATTATTATCTTGAAGCACTCCCAACTTTTAAAGTTGAATATTTAACAAATGAATGTGGAATCCCTTATTATGTTGAAGGTGGCAAAGAAATTTTAATTACTGATAAGACAAATGCTAATAAATTAGTAGAAGTTAAGAACGGAATGGAGAAGAAAGCTAATATATTAGAAAAACAATATAAAGAGATTTTAACAGGTACTGATTATACTGCTGAAGAAATAGATAGAGCTAAAAAGGACTCACTTCAGTTCTATGATCTTGGATACAAATTTGCAAAAAGATTCTTCTCAAATTATACAATTAATAAAGATGATTTTATTAAAAATAACATTTTAAATAAAGAAAATATAATAATTTGGGCTACAAATGATCTAAAAGAATTTGCTCAAAAATATATTTTAGATATGTTTAATGTTTCCTCAATTGAAGAAATAACAAAGGATAAGTACGGCTTAGATGGAAAGGAAATATTAGGCAAAATTTATGATTATACAACAGGCTCAGTATCAATTTTTGAAAGTGAATATCGCAACTGCAT
Source organism: uncultured Bacilli bacterium (assembly GCA_963557285.1). Classification (GTDB taxonomy): domain Bacteria; phylum Bacillota_I; class Bacilli_A; order RFN20; family CAG-826; genus Onthovivens. The sequence goes on from CAUWDL010000049.1 coordinate 4,629, forward strand.
TAATAAGCAATACGATATAAGAACATCAATCCTTGTTTCACTGGTTAAAGCAAGCGATACATTAACTGATCAACTTCCAGAAGATATTTACATCAAATTATATGATTTATCATCTAGAAATCTTTATGGTCTAGTTATTGGCGCTATGTTTTTTTCGCTTGCTGGATTACTTTTGCCAATTGTTTATACAATTTTAACATCAAATTCCTTAATTTCAGAAGAAGTGGAAACTGGTTCGATGGCATTTACTTTATCGTGTCCGGTTAATCGCAAATCAATAGTGTTCACTAAAGCTATTTATCAAATTAGCATGCTCATCATAATGTTTTTATTTTTATTTTGCATGGCAGTTTTTACGCGTCAAGTTGCAATTTGGACAGGTGGAACTGATTTCGCAACAAGTGTCAGTATTGTGGATTTATTTCAATATACACTTGGCTCCTTTATGGTTGTTTTAGCGATATCTAGTATTTGCTTTTTTACAAGTTGCTTTTTTAATAAGACGAAACTCTCATTGGGCGTTGGCGGTGGACTTGCGATATTTTTCTATGTTACTTCAATTTTAGGGCTGTTTGGAATGAATGTAATGCCTTTAGCATTAAAAATTGATTCAATGAACGTTTTTAACTATTTTACGATTATTAGATTGTTTGACGTTCAAGCTGTTTTAGATAGTAATCCAGTATTTTATTACAAATTATTAGGCTTATTATTTGTAGCGATTTGTTGCTATGGTAGCGCTTTCTATGTTTTTACAAAGAAAGATTTGCCTTTATAAATGACTTTATATAATTCTTAGTTTACAATATATTTTAGGAGGAAAAAGAAATGAGAATTGCTTTAGTTGCACATGATAAAGAAAAACCTCAAATGATTGCTTTGTGTGTAAAATACAAAAAGTCTCTAGAAGCTAATGAGCTTTATGCGACAGGAACTACAGGAAAGTTAGTTAGTCAAGCTACGGGCTTGGTTATTAAATGTATGAAAAGTGGTCCACTTGGTGGAGACCAACAAATAGGTTCTATGATTGCTGATAGCGATTTAGACTTAGTTATTTTTCTAAGAGATCCTTTAACAGCACAGCCACACGAGCCTGATGTAAATGCGCTATTAAGATTGTGCGATGTTACTAGCACCCCTTTAGCAACAAATATAGCTAGTGCTGAAATTATGTTGCGCGCGCTTGAAAATAACGAAATTAAATGCCGAAAAGGAATGAATCATTAATTTGCTCATATTTATTTGTTTATTGACGCTCTTCTCTTTTAATAGAAGAGTGTTTTTTATTTTTTAAAAAAAGTGGTAAGTACAAGGATTTTCGATATTTTAGTTTAAGAAAAAATTAATTATTCTTGTATTTTTTTAAAGAAATAAAATAGCAACGATGGTAAAATATAAAGTATATTAGTTTAAAATGAGGGCGTAATATGGACGAAAATAGTACGTTAAAAATTGAAATTGAATCTATAAAAAAAGTAAATTATTGCTTAGTACATAATGGTCTTAAAGTTATCAGTTTTATTAAATTTATAAATGAAAGTGAAAATGTTTATAAGAATTTAAAGGTTAATGTTAAATTTGAGCCGGAATTTTCTTCTAGTTATTCGTTCGAAATTTCTTTTATTGATAAAAAACAATCAATTATTGAAACTAAGATTGACTCAATAATTAATTTTGATTATTTATATAACTTAAACGAGTCATTTAAGGCAAGCATTATTGTAGAAGTGACAAATGAAGATGAATTGATATCAACTACTAGTAAAGAAATTGAAGTTTTGACATTTGATCAATGGGACGGAAATCAAGTTGCGGTTCAGTATCTATCGAGTTTTATTTTACCAAATGATGAAATTAACAAGATGATATTAAAAAACGCAGAAACCATTTTATGTAATAACGGTGCACTATCGTCATTTGATGGTTATTCAAGTAATGATAAAAGTAAAGTTTTGAATGAAGTAGCTGCAATCTATTACGCATTACTTGATGAAAATATCTCTTATGCTACCCCTAAGCCAAGTTTTGAAATATCTGGACAAAAAGTAAGATTACCAGTGGAGATCTTTAAAACAAAATTTGCAACTTGTTTGGATTCAAGCTTGCTTTTTTGCGGTTTATGCGAATTGGCAGGATTAAACTCAATTATTATTTTAATTGACAACCATGCTTATTGCGGAGTTTGGCTTATTGATGAAAATTATCCTAATGTTATTATCGATGACAAAGCTTACATTGAAAACAAGGTGAAAGGTCATGAAATTATTTTAATTGAAACAACACTAATAACAAGTAAGATAAAGCCTTCATTTGATGATGCTATTATTAATGGCAACCATAATCTAAATACAAAATCTAAAACTTTTACAGCTATCGATGTTAAGAGCGCTCGCGCAAGCCAAATTAAACCATTACCAATAAAAAGCGATGAAACTGGCAATTATGTTATATTTAATCAGCAAAATAATAGCAAACAGATTTTAGATTATAAAATTGACGATATTAATATAATAGATAAGAAGATTAATAAAGACAGATTTGATATTCGGGAAAAGAAATTATTGGATTTGTCTAGCAGAAACAAATTGGTAAGTTTTATACCTGGTAATCAACATTATCAAATTTTTACATATGATATTTATAAATTTTTCAGTCAATTGCTTAAGCAAAATTTATCAATTTACTCAGAGAAAATAGAATTATATAAGGAATTGATTGATAAGATTTACGATACAAATTTTGAACAAAATAAATCAATATTTGAAAATGATTTTAATAATCAAAGGGTAAGATTCCTCGTTAGTGAAAAACGATTACCTACTATAGTTCGTTCATTGATGCAAAATGCAAAAACTTCTATTGAAGAAAGTGGAAGTAATACATTATTTATTTCATGCGGAACACTCATATACATAGATAAAGGCAAAACACGTTATGCGCCAATTATTTTAGTTCCGATTGATATCTATAAAAATAATACAGGTAAAAATTATTCAGTTTCTTTTAGAGATGATGAAATTTTAATTAACAATACATTATTTGAATATCTCAAAGCAAATTACGATTTGTCTTTTGATGAATTACGTGAATTGCCTTATGATAAAGATTCAGACACTTATGATTTAAAAGCTTTTTTTAATACACTTAGAAAGAAAATAACTGGTTTTGATGGCTGGACAGTTAGTGAAACATCCTTTATTGGTATCTTTTCTTTTACAAGATTTATAATGTGGAATGATTTAAGAAATCGTAAGGATGATTTATTAAAAAATGACATAGTTAAATCGCTTGTTGACAATACTATCCCATTTAAAAATAAAGTTGAAGCAGTAAATCCTAAAGATTTAGATCTTATGCTTGCTCCTAACAAATATGCAATCCCATTAATGGCTGATTCTAGTCAAACTGAAGCTATTGTTGACGCCTCTAGAGGGCTGTCATTTGTTTTAAATGGTCCACCTGGAACTGGAAAATCTCAAACAATTACTAATATGATCATTAACTCGCTTTATAATAAGAAGACAGTTCTTTTTGTTGCACAAAAAATGGCAGCTTTAGAAGTTGTTAAAAAGCGTTTAGACGAGACTGGTTTAGGAGTTTTTTGCATCGAACTTCACTCAAATAAAGCTCAAAAGTCAGATGTCTTAAATCAAATTAAAAAGATATTGGATTTAGGAAAACTTAAAACACCTGAGGAATATGATGTAATTTGTGCTCAGTTATTAGAAACCAGAAATGAACTTAATAACGATCTAAGGAAGCTTCATAAGCCAAGCGATAAAGGCTTTGATTTGTATGAAAATATTTTAAACTATGAAAAGTATAAAGATAGCTATAAAAATATTTGTTTAACAGGAATTGATTATAATTTAATAACGAAGGAATCGTATCTAGAAACTATTAATGCGATTGCTAATTTTAAAAAAATAAAAGAAGGTTTAGGCGATAAATATATTAAATTATTTTCTCCTATTGAATTGGAAGAATATTCTATTTCGCTAAGAAACGAATTAAAAGAAACATTAGAACAATATTCGCTGTCTCTATTTGCTAACCAAACTCAAAATTCATTAGTGAATAAGGATACTGACTTCGCATTGACAAGAGATAATTTGCTCAAATTATACCATTGCATTAATTACAAAAAAAATAATTCTCAAAGTATTGCCAATACATATACAAGTTCTAATGATGAGAATAGTAAATTGGCAATTCAATCACTTTTTATGGATATTCTTTCTAATGACTTTGCTTATCAAATATATAAAAAGTACTTTAAGAGTGAAATATTGACATTAGATTTAAACACTTTATATGACGACTATAAGAGTAATTGTGAATCGGGGCTTGCGAAAAAAATATTTTTAATTAAAAACATAAAAGAGAATTCACTAAATAAAAAAATTTATAAATATCTAAAAGAGGATATTAAATTTAATGAAGATGAGATGCTCAAATTTCTTTTACAATTAAAAAGTATAAAGAAAAGCTTTGAATCATTAAAAACAATTAAAGGCACGTTAATAGGTTTATTTGGAACTGATTGGAAGGATGAAGATACAGATATAGAAGATTTAGCAAAAAAGATTACAGTTTCAAATGAATACAAGAAATTATTAAATTCTGTAAAAGCTAATAATATAGGTTTGATTATAAATAATATAGAAGTTTATGGTATTGATAAGTATCTAATACAAGTT
>CAUWDL010000050.1:0-9273 GCA_963557285.1 uncultured Bacilli bacterium
AGATGCTTATTGTGGAATCGGCACAATTGGTTTGATTGCAGCAAAACACGTTAAACATGTTTATGGTGTTGAAATTGTTAACGATGCAATAATTGATGCGAAAAATAATGCTAGAATTAACAAAATTGAAAATTGTACATACGAATGTAAGGACGCAAGCGAATATGTAATTGACAATAAGTTTGATTGTGTTTTCGTAGATCCGCCAAGAAAAGGCTTAGATACTAATTTTATAAACGGATTATTAAGAAGCAAGCCAAAGAAGATTGTCTATATTTCGTGCGATGTTGGAACCTTTAGTAGAGATATAGCTATTTTAAAACAAAAATATAAATTAAAGAAAATAGCTTTTGTTGATATGTTCCCACGAACATATCACGTGGAGACAGTCTGTGCTTTATCACTTAAAAAGTAAACTTAAAATAATATTGCCACTATGTTGGTAAAGAGTGAATTCGACAGTATATTATATATACTGTCTTTTTTATTTTTGGCCTGTCGTGTTGATGAAGTTGGTCTTTAATAGTTTGGTATATGAAAGAATACAGACTAACTTCTAGACCTAAGGTTGAGAAGGATTGGACCATATCACGTATAAACCCGATTAGACTATTACAAATCAATATAGAAGCGGTAGTGTGTTCACTATCTGGTATGATGTCTAGTTTGACAATTTAAGCGAAATATCATTGAATTCTTATATGGTAACAATGGACAGTTATCATGCAAAATTTTAAGAGAAAAGAATGCAACTATACATAAAGTACAGTTTCAAGAGTTCGTGGAGACTGTCTTTGGCATAATTGTCGTTCTTGCTCTATTGTCTATATAGTAGTATATGTATTGTTACTATAAGAATTTATAGTAAAGCAATATGAAACACAGATATTTAATGGATAATTGTCTTATCGAAGGTCAGTTACACACGTTGAAACTGTTTCTTTATTAGAATTAAATTAACAAACTTTTATTGTTTAAAATTAAGAAGAATAAATAATTGTAATTTAAAGTCATGTGTTATATTATGCACATGACTTTTTAAATTATGTTTTCTAGGGAATGTAGATGCTAAAATAATAATTATTAAAATATAATTTGAATAATTTATGATGTTTATAAGGAGGTACATATAATGTTTGATGAAAAAGAATATTTAGATAATGGTTATGTATTGTCACCTTTTTGTTCTGAATACTGCTATTGCGAATTTGAATCAGGCGAAGTTCATGTATTAACTAACGACTTTGTTAAAAATGAGATTCAAAGCTTACGTAAAGATAGCAAATTGTCTTCTTGTGATTGGTATCATGCGATTTTAATAAAATTCGATAAGGAATATGAATTAGATTTAGATGAGATTATTGATAGGCTTAAACTTATCGATTCTTGTAATGAAGATAATAAAGAAAATGAATTAAATTTCTTTAATAATGTTTTAAAAATTAAGATTAGTGATAATACGTTATTTAAAAATTATAGAGAACTTAAAGAAAAAGATGTTTTAAATAATTTATTTAATTTTAATGAAAAAGAAATTATTTTTAAATTTTTAATCTATACTTTTAATATAGCTAGTGAATTTAAGAGTTTAACTTTATATGATATCATCAACGTTTTGCAGGAACTTAAGCGTAATCCTAATTTTGAAAGTTTATCTCCTAAAGCTTTAGAGTTTTTAGCTTATGTATATGTAATTGTAGAAGAAGAAAAATGTGATGATAGTATTTCTAAAAATGTTAATGAACATATTATAGGAAAACTTGATGATGATAGTTTCATAAAAAATTACTATTTAGGATATAGCTATTATAATGGAATTAATGGATTTGATTTGGACTTTTATAAATCAGAAAAATATTTGTTGATAGCTTTTAAAATGAAGAATCTATCATCTATAGCGAATACCTTAGGATATATTTACTATTATGGTAGAACCACGGGTGGAATTGTTGACGGAAATAAAGCTTTCCAATATTTTAATTATGCTTTTTTAAAGGACCGTTTAGAAGAATCCTGTTATAAATTAGCAGATTGTTATCTTCACGGATACGGAACTTTTAAAAATGAGCTCTTACCTTATAAATTAGTTTCATCTATTGCTTCTCAATCATACTATAACTTTTGCGATAATATATTTAATAAGTTTCCTGATGTGGCGTTTCGATTAGGACAATATTATGAAAAAGGTATAGGTGTGACAAGTAATATTAATATTGCTTATAAATTGTATTTAAACGCTTTAGCAACGATAAAATATAGAATTAGTCACGAAAATTATGTTGGAGATTTTAATGTTGCAAGTGGTATTTTTCAATCAATAAATAGAGTAAAGCAATTGCTAAAATTAAATGAAAGAATAATTAAAAATGATGGATATTTAATTAAAAAAATTCCTACTATATATAGACTTCAGCAGAGTAAATTAAGAATTGACGGGAATAAATTATTCATTAATGCAAGTAAGTTTAATAACTCTAATCTTAATATTGTAGTTTTACCAGAAATTTATTATTCTGATGTTTTGGAAAAGTGTACCTATGTTTGTGAAGTGTCTAAAGAAATTGATCAATCAATAATTGATAGTTTTAATGCTGACGATGGTGAATTATACTTAGAAATCGAAGATAATGAATTAATTTTTTCAAATTCCTCACATGAAGAAATTAAGAGATCGCGAATATTAAATTTATCTTTTATACCAGATGATATTAAAGATTTTTCAAAGAAATACAAAGTAGCAGAAGTTAAATTTGATAATTCAACGAAGACGTATACTTATTTATTAAACGATGATAAATATTCAATTAATGATAATGTTTTAATTGAAAATAATTATAGAAAACTAAAAGCAAAAATTGTAAATATATATGAGATGTATTTGGATGAATTGCCTCTACCATTAGATAAAATGAAAATAATTAATTAAATTGATTATTTTAAAACTCATAATTTTAAATACATAAAAATTAACAAATTAAAAATAAAATGTATAATTTTTATGTGGAAAAAATTATGAAGCGTATCGAAAAAGAATCTTTTGATAAAGAACGTTCTTTATATGGAAAACAAGATATTGAATTAGTAAATTGTAACTTTGAAGGCGAGTCTGATGGAGAATCGCCGCTTAAAGAATGTAGACAAATAAGAGTTTATGATTGCTTCTTTAATTTGAGATATCCTTTATGGCATGATAATGACGTCATTATTAAAACTTGTATTTTTAGTAATAATTCAAGAGCTGCTATATGGTATACAACAAATATAACAATTACAAATTCAAAACTTTTTGGGGTTAAAGCAATTAGAGAATGCTCTAATGTTAGCATCTATGATTCAGAAATAAAGTCTGATGAATTTGCTCGGAAATCTAATTTTGTATTAATGTCTAATACATCTTTAGAATCAATTTATGCGTTCTTTATGTCGAATAATATAAGTATTGAAGGTATGAATTTTAATGGAAAATATTCTTTTCAATACACAAAAAACGGAACACTTCAAAATTCAAAATTAGTTACTAAAGACGCTTTTCGGCATAGCGAAAATTTGACAATTAAAAACTCAATTATCGATGGAGAATATACTGGTTGGTATTCTTCAAATTTAACTCTTGTTAACTGTATTATAAAAGGCACACAACCATTTTGCTATGCTAAAAATCTTAAGTTAATTAATTGTACGTTGATTGATTGCGACTTAGCTTTTGAATACTCTAGTGTTGAAGCGAATATTTATGCAAGAGGTACAACAAGCATTAAAAATCCAAAAGATGGCTTTATTAATTGTAAAGGTCTAGTACAAGAAATTTTAACTGATGATTCAAAATATAAATCTAATTGTAATATAAAAATTGAAAAACATTAATTTTTGTAAAAAATAAAAAACATCCGATTAAATCATAACTTTTACGACGATTCTTTTAGAAAAAATTTAAAATATAAGAATTATAATAATATATGTAGTATTATAATATTTATGAAAAAAGTAACTAATGATTTTCAAATTGGCCTTTTTGTTGGACGATTTCAACCATTAACTATTGGACATTGTTTTGTGATTGATGAAGCTTTAAAGAACTGCGATATTTTAATTATTGCTATTGGTTCAAGGCAAGAATCAAGAACAATAAAGAATCCTTTTTCAATTGAAACAAGGTTAGAGATTTTTAATAGTGTTTATTATAAAGAAATAAAAGATAAAAAAATGATTTGTGTTGGTGTTCCAGATAGAAAAGTTCCTAAAGATGATCTTGGCCGGGGTGAATATTTATTTGACTGCATTTATAAAAAAACTAATCTAATACCAAATTTTATATTTGAAGGTTCTGAGATTGCAAGAAATTACTGGTTCGACAATAAAATAAAAAGAGTAACTGTGAATAGATTTAAAATTCCTATTTCGGGTACAGATATTCGAAATTATATTCGTAATGACGATTATGAAAATTATAAAGATAATGTACCAAGAGCGATAGGTAGCATTGATTGGTTTAATAAACTAAAGTTAATATTAAGTGAGGCTAAATAATATGAAAGAATATACAAAATTTTTAATTGAATGGACTAGAAACTATTTTAACGATAATAAAATAAAATATGCAGTTATTGGTTTAAGTGGCGGCAAAGACTCGACGATATCTGCAACTATATTAAAAGAAGCTCTTGGTTCAAATAGAGTTATCGGTGTTCAAATGCCAAACGGAATTCAAAAAGATATCGATGATTCAACTCGAGTTATGGATTTTTTAGAATTACCTGAAGAAAATAGATTTTTAGTTGATATCAAGAATGCTTATGATGCATTGTTAAAATCAACATTCAAAGATACTGACAATTTAAATTTTGTTATTACAACAAATTTACCTGCTAGATTAAGAATGGCCACTTTATATAATATTGCTGCTTATGTAGGTAACGCACGTGTTATATGTACCTCAAATGCAAGCGAAGTATACGTAGGATATATGACAAAATGGGGCGATGTAGGTGATGTTGGACTTCTAAGAAATTTAACAGTCAGTGAAGTATTAAAAATTGGCGATGATTTAAATATACCATTTGATTTAGTTCATAAAGCTCCAAGCGATGGAATGAGTGGAAAAACTGACGAAGATAATTTAGGCTTTACTTATAAAAATTTAGATTCTTTAATTCTACATGGAGAAAAAAACGTTTCAAGTTTTGATTATGAAAAAATTAATCATAAACATAATATAAATAAGCATAAAAATTCGCCAATGCCATGCCCTGAATTACCAGAAAACTTAAAAGAAGAATTGTTGAAAGGATTATAAATAAATGAAATTAAAACCTATTATCGTTAGCCTATTAGATACAGATTTATATAAATTTAATATGAATCAAGTTATCTTTCACTATCATACAAATTTAACTGGAGAATATGTATTTAAATGTAGAAATAAAAACGTTATTTTTACTAAAGAAATGCTTAATGAAATCAATGAACAAATAGATCATTTAGCAACACTTAGATTTACAGATGATGAATTAAATTACTTAAGATCGATCCGATATTTAAAGAATGATTATATTGAATTTTTAAGACTGTGGCATCCTCTAAGAAATTATGTTACAACTGGTTTATCTCAGAGCGGAGAACTATTTATCAAAGTTAATGGACCACTTTTCTCTGCAATGCAATTTGAGATTTATTTACTTTCTATTGTTAATGAAGTTTATTTTAGAATGAATTATGACTATGAGAAATTACATGAAAGTGCTCGAGATAAATTACTTAAAAAAATTAAAAAGTTTGAAAATGGCGAATATAATTTTGAATTTAGCGAATTTGGAACAAGAAGAAGACTAAGTAGAGAATGGCAAGATGAGTTAATTAATACATTAAATAAAACGAATGTTTGTAAAGCTACAAGTAATGTTTATTTTGCAAAAAAATATAATTTAACACCGGTTGGAACTTTTGCTCATGAATTTGTTCAAATGTATCAAGGTATTCCTCAAATTCCGCTTGCCTATACTAACAAAGCTGCTTTAAAAGATTGGTTTAAAGAATATAATGGAGATAATGGAATCGCGTTAACTGATACAATTACAACTGATTTATTTCTTGATGATTTTGATTATTTGGAAGCTTCTATTTATAAGGGTGTAAGACATGATTCAGGAGATCCGTATTTGTGGGGCGAAAAAATATTAAATCACTATAAAAAACTTGGAATTAATCCAAAAGAGAAAATATTACTATTCAGTGATAGCTTAAATTTTGATAAAGCACAAAATTTATATAATTATTTTAAGGATAGATGCATTGTTAGATTTGGAATTGGAACATATGTAACTAATGATACGTGTGTTGATCCGCTAAATATCGTTATAAAATTACAATACGTTAACGGAAGACCTGTTGCAAAATTAAGTGATGTGAATACAAAAAGTATGTGCCAAGATGATGAATATTATAATTATTTAAATAACGCTGTTCGTTGGAGACTTGAGCATGATAAAAAATAGAATTATTGTATGTGTTGATTTACAAAATGATTTTATTGATGGTGCATTAGGAAGCGATGCGGCTCGCGATATTGTTCCAAATGTAATAAACTTTTTTGATACATTAACTAATAATGATTATTTAATTTTTACTAGAGATACTCATACTAATAACGAAAAGAGTATTGAGTATAAAACATTACCTAGACATTGTTTGCTCCATACAAAAGGACATGAAATTAATGAAAAGATAATTCAGGCTCTTGGGAATCATGATGCTAAATTCATAAATAAGGAATCTTTTGAATCTCTGAAATTGCCTGATACAATTAAAAATATAATCAAAACAAGTAATTTAGATTCATCAAATACTGAGATTGTCTTGTTTGGCCTTTGCACAGATATTTGTGTTATTTCTAATGCGTTAAACTTAAGAGGGAATTTTCCTGATTTTAAAATTTCTGTAATTAAAGATTGTTGCGCTGGCTCAACAAAAGAAAAGCATATAGCTGCGCTAACTGTTCTTAAAAGCAATTTAATTGATATTTTATAAAAAAATAAAAAGATAGCTTTTTAGGACTTTTGTGTTAATGAAAGAGGCAAAAACTCTTTCTATATCAATTAATTGATTAAAACCTTTTTTGCTAGTATGCTTACTTATATCTTATTATGCTATATATAATTTAGTATAATTATTTTTGTATTATGAAAAGTGGATATGATTTTGAAATATTTCTTTTAAACGAAAATAATTGTGTTCAGGAACATTTCTTTTATTTTGATACGCTTTATTCTTTTATGCGCATATTGGAAATTGAAAACGCTAAAACTATAACTATATTTAATAGGAATATTGATGAAATTTCTTATTTTTATGAAGGCAGGACATACTTTATTCATAAAGGCGAATGCCATGAAATTCCTAATTTTACTGAAAATAGTGAAATAATTCTTTTTGATCTTATAGTTAAAAAAGACAATAAAAAGAAAGACTTTTTACTAAAAAATGGAAATTTAAATATATTACAAAGTAATGTTTCTTGCATTATGCAATCAATGATTGAATCAAATGATAATTTAAATTATGATTCGCTTATAGATAAATCTTTTTTAAATGTAGATTATTATTTAAAAGAAGAAAAGTATAAACTCGGGTTGATAAAAAACGTAAATATTGAGATCCCTAAACTTTTATTTTCTTTGAATGAACTACAAAATAATTTGTCATTTAAAGAAGAGAAAAAAATGATTTCTAAAAAAGAAATTTTAAAGCAAAATCCAAACATCGATTTAAATAATGGTAATTTTGTTAAAGTTGATGATAACTTCTTTTTCTCGACTTTTAAAAATTATGTTTGTCCTGAAAATATATTACTTTTCAATATATTAAAAAACCTGATGGATAATGTTTTATATTATAAAAATCTTACCACTGTTTTTATTAAGAAAATGAATAGCCAAATAAATGATTATAATAAAGCTGTTTCTAGTGAAATCGAAAATAAAATATGTAAAACAGAAGCAAATAAATTAGTTTATTTATTTAGAGAAAAAAAGAAGTTTTTAAAAGAATTTACTAGTTATTTGCAAAGACTAAGCGACACTTTAGATTCATTATTTTTAGATTTAAAACCACAACTTGATGGCAAAAACTATGATTACAAATTTTTATCATTTTATAAGAATAAGTATTACAAGACATTTTTTAAAAATTTAATTAACTTACATGTCTTTAATATTCCTTATGAGTTGATTAGAATAGGTTTAAATCATAGTAACAAAAAATTTTTATTAAATGATCTTGTAAGTGGCTATGTTTATATTTCTATTAAAAAAGTGCTAAATGATAATCTTTATATTAATATTGATTTAGATAAAATTAAAAAAGAAAAAAGAGATACATTTAATGAAAAATTCATTAGTAATTCGTTTATTATAAATGTAGAAATGATAAAGCAACGAAGAGGCAACGAAAAAGCAAACCGAGTTATTAATCCATCCTTAATTTTAAAATTACAAAATTTAAATGGAGAATGCTTAAAGTTAATTGTTGTTGATTTTTACTCACCTACATATGCTGACATTTTTAAAAATAACGAAGGCATTATTTTTGATAAGTTCATTATTAAAAGAGCAGAACTTCGTAATATGTATTATGAAGATATATACATAAATGATTATTATTATTTAACATTGTTAAGTGCTAATGAATTTAGAAAAAACTATACATATTGTTTTAATGAATGTGAAAGATATTTAAAGGATCTTAATAAAATTTTTAAGAAAATTATTAATGAGACATTATATGAATATATTATTTAATTAAACTTTATACATTTTTTAAGGAAAATTTAAGCCCGCGTTTCTTGTCAAAGATATTCTATATGAATAAAATTAAATTAGGTACGAGATATGGGGTATTTAGTTGAATTTAAAAACGTAAGTAAAATTTACAAGGTTGGTGAAAGTTCTATAAAAGCAAACGATCAACTTTCTTTTAAAATCAAAGAAGGTGAATTTTGTATAATAGTTGGACCATCAGGAAGTGGCAAAACTACACTTCTTAATTTACTTGGCGGAATGGATTCTGCAACAAGCGGGGAAATTATCGTAGATGGTGAAGATATTTCAAAATATGATGATAAAAAGCTGACTCAATTTAGAAGAAATTCAATTGGATTCGTTTTTCAATTTTATAATTTGATGCCAAATCTTACAGCTAAAGATAATGTAGAAATTGCTACTGAAATATGTAAAAATCCGCTTAATGTTGATGAAGTACTTGATTCAGTTGGTTTAAGTG
>CAUWDL010000051.1:0-9250 GCA_963557285.1 uncultured Bacilli bacterium
CCAAGTTCTATCGAAAGTAATAATTTTGCTAGTTCTTTTTTTAGTGATCTTTTATCGATGAAAAATAATTCTACTTTAGATAACCTTTATGATTCGCTTGAAAAAGAATATGAGCCTTTTACACCGTTTATTGAGCAATTCGCAAAAGAAGCTGTCAAAAATAATAACTATTCTAGGCCGCTTTTAAATGTTGTAATTTTAAGCAAAACTGATAATTTGTCAATTACTGAACGTCAAAATGAAATATCTTTAATTAAAGATGCTTTAGATAAATATTATGCTAGCGGTGCTTTTGCAAACTATAAATATCATGCTTATTTACTCTATGCATCTGAATGCATTCGTGCAGAATTATTTGATGAGGCAAGAAATATTTATAATTGCTTATTTGATCAAAAATTAAAGAATAAGTTTCTTCTCGGTTTTATGAATTTATATGTTGATATTTTTGCTGGGAAACAAATTGATATCGAAAACGAACACATAATAACTGACAGTTTATCTTTTTCATTTTTAAATAATGCTATCAAATACATTTATTTAATAAAAGAAAAACAATTTGAACAAGCTTTGAATGTTCTAGATACTCTAGAGTTTGAAGATAGTCCTTTAGTTAGCCTTTTAGGTTATGGGTTGACTAGTTTTAAAATCGATCTTGCAAAGACTAGTGGCATGGGATTTGTAAGAAAGTTTTCATTTCTTAATAAATCTGATGATGAAATAAGCAATTTAGAAGGTCAATTTACTTTATTTGTTAGAGAAGCTTGTTATTATTTTTTCGAAAATTTTGATTTATTCGCACAGTCTCTTGCTTTTAACTCTTCTAATTTACTTTCTTTAATACTTCCTACTATAAGTCTTAACGCAAAATTACTTTCTGTTTGTATCCTTAAAGAAATTTTAGAATCAAATCTAGCACCTGGAAAGTTTCCTGAATTAAATACCTTACACTTGTTTAATAAAATAAAAAAAGCTCAAAAGAAAGAGGTAGTAACTAATGATTTTGAATTATGTGCCAAGAATATTAGTTATTCAGATGATCAAGAAGAATTTGACGACGATTTGCTTGAATTAGAATCCATTAACTTTTTATCCAAATATGAGCCTGAAAATTTTATAATTGCTCCAAACGATAATTTAATTATATTTACTACTATATTTTTAAATTCATTAAAAGATTATGCGTCAAAACATGGCACTGATTTTTCAACAGGTGATTTCGACTCAATTGTTCCAATAACAAAGTTTGATGATGACCCAACTAAGATTAGTTAATTTTTTTAATGTTGATTTAATTTTATAAAAATAGTTAATTTTGTATAATAATAACATGAATGAAAGTTATGAAAGATTATTCACATTAACTAATAATTTATTTGATACGACAGATCATCTTAAACTATCTAGTATTTTAGATTTTTCTCAAGAGATTAGTGGAAATCATGCAGATATATTAGGCAGTGGATATGATGATTTTATTAAAAATAATCTTATATGGATTGTAGCTAGGAATCATATTAAATTTATCAAGCCCATATCTTATATGCATAATTTAAAAGTTAAAACACAGCCTTTAAGTCAAAGATTTGTTGAATATCCAAGAGAAGTGCTTATTTATAATGAGAATAATGAGCTTCTTTGCGTGATAAAGACTGTTTGGATGGTTTTAAACAATAAAACTTTTAGCGTAGAAACTCCGAATATTTATCAAAACATTGATTTCGGCAATATAAATTTTTATGATGATTCGAGACTTAGAAAATTAGCCCAAATCTATAAAGATAATTTAAAATTCGAAAGAACTATTATTGTGACTTATTCAATGTTAGATCACAATGGACATATGAACAATACTCATTATTTGGACTTCTACCTAGATGTGTTTAAAAAGGAAAATGATATTGATTCTATTCAAATTGAATATGTAAAGCAAGCTTTTCTAAATGATAATATTTCGATATATTCCTTTAGAGATGATAGCTTTAATTATTTATATGGATACATAGAAAACGACTTATGCTTTTATATACATGCAAAATAAAGGAGTTATAAAATGAAGATTAGTCAAGAAATACAAGAGGCAATTAAGCAAGGAAAACCTGTAGTCGCATTAGAATCTACAATAATTTCACACGGAATGCCTTATCCGAAAAATGTAGAGTGTGCATTAATGGTTGAAGATACTATCCGCAAGAATGGTGCTATACCAGCAACAATAGGTATAATAGATGGAGAACCTATTGTTGGAATGAGTCATGATGAAATTGAACAATTTGGAAAAAGAAAAGGAATAGTGAAATGCTCAAGAAGAGACTTGCCTATTGTTTTTGCGACAAAACAATGGGGAGCTACCACAGTTAGTGCAACTATGATTCTAGCATCATTAGCTGGCATTGAATTTTTCGTTACTGGAGGAATCGGTGGAGCACATAGGAAAGCAAATGAAACTTTTGATATCTCTGCTGATTTAGATGAACTAGGAAAGACAAATGTTACTGTAATTTGTGCTGGCCCTAAAGCTATTTTAGATTTAAATCTTACGATGGAATATTTAGAAACAAAAGGCGTGCCAGTAATTGCTTATAATTCTGATAGATTACCAGCTTTCTTTACAAGAACAAGTGATTTAAGAGTAGATTATAATGCTAAAAGTCCTTCTGAAATTGCTGAAATTATCAAATATAAGAGAGATTACCATCTTGATGGAGGAGTTCTAATTTGCGATCCAATACCTGAAGAATACTCAATGGATCCGGTTTATATGAATAAAGAAATAGATTTAGCTCTTGCTGAAATGGAAGAAAAAGGAATTAAAGGAAAAGATGAAACACCATTTTTGTTATCAAAGATTGTTGAATTAACAGGCGGCAAAAGCTTGGAAACAAACATCCATTTAATATTAAACAATGCTGCTTTGGGCGCAAAAATTGCTTGCGAATATAGTAAATTAAGAGGTTAGGCGTATGAATAATTCATTGCTTCTTATTGGTGGTTCTAATATTGATTTTATCGCTACAAGCGATAACAAAATTATAAAAAATGCTTCTAATATAGGTGCTGTTAGTATTTCTAATGGAGGAGTAATGCGAAATATTGCTGAGAATTTAGCAAGATTAGGAAATAGCATCGATTTTATTACAGCAATCGGCAATGACTCATTAGGCAATTCGTTAAAACAAGAATTAATGAATCTTGGTGTAAAAATATATACACCTAATACATTAAATTCTACAGGAAGTTATGTTGCAATTAATAACTACAATCATGATTTATACGCATCAATATGTGATAATAAAATTATTGATGATATTTCTATAGATTATCTAAAAACATTGGATCACTTATTTCAAACACATGAATATGTGGCAATTGATACAAATTTAAATCAAGAAGTTATTGATTATGTTTTTATTAACTATCCTAATAAAAAATATATAGTTGATGGAATTTCTCCTACAAAGGTTTTAAAAATTAAAAAGCATTTAAATAAAATCTTTTTATTAAAATGTAATATTAATGAAGCGCGATCTTTAATGGATATTGATTTATTAGAAAAAGATTTAGTATCTGGATTGCTTGCTAGAGGAACTAAAAATGTAGTGGTTTCTAATGGAAGCAAGGATATATATTTTGGAAATAATGATAGAAATAAAATTGATATTATACACGTCGATGAAATTAAAGAATTTGAAAATACAACAGGATGTGGAGATGCTTTAATTAGTGGTGTAATTGATTATTATTTGTCAGGCAAAAAGCTTAAAGAATCTGTTGCATTTGGATATGAGCTAAGTAAAATCACACTAATGTCAAAAGGTGCTACATCTAAAGAAATTTCAAAATTTGCAAATAATTAATTTTGAGAGTGTCATAAACTACTTTAAAAATAAAGTTGTTAATTATGGCACTTTTTTTATTCTTTTAAATAATGCTATAATAAATTTAAGCTTGGAGGCTTAGTGCTATGAAATATAATATTGAAACCTTTAAGAATGATATAGCTGTTATCGATATCGATAACGAACATAATTTAAAAGCTAAATTAGTTTCTTTTGGTGCTGGTGTATATTCATTATCTTTTAATGATAAGCCAGTTATTTTGTCTCTTAAAACATTAGATGACTATTGCTACTCTACCCAATTTTATGGAAAAACCTTAGGACCAGTAGCAGGTAGACTTAAAAAAGATGGAATGATTGATAATATGGAGTACCATCTAATTCCAGAGTCAGGTGAAAATTTCGGACTTCATGGAGGTATGCTTAAGTCGGTATCATTTAAAAATTGGGATTACAAAATAAAAGAATCAAGTAAAAAAATAGACTTTATTTTTTCTACTAAAACAAGATTAAATGAATGTGGATATCCTGGAAAATTAAGAATATATGTTACTTATTCATTTAGTAAAGATAAAGATGAGTTTAAGGTTATATTTAAAGCTTCAACACCTAGTGAAGCAACATTCTGCAATCTTTCAAATCATATGTATTTTAATTTTGATTCTTTAGATATAAGTAATCATTATTTAAAATTTAACGCAGATAAAGTTGCTGTAACTGAACCAAATTTATTAGTAGTTAATACAAAAAATATTACCGATGAATTGAATTTTAATAAAGCAGCTAAATTAGCTAAAAGAATGGACTTTATTGAAAAGCATGATTTTAAGAAAACTATTGATGACACATTCATATTTTCTGAATTACCAGGTAAGGTAACATTAAGTACTAAAGATTTAAAAATGGAAGTCACAACTGATTGCCCAGCACTAAATATTTATGTTGATAATTCAATGACACCAGTTGAATTTGATACAAGTTATAATTATTCGAAGAGACGTGGCATAGCTTTAGAGCCACAACGTTTTATTCTTGATAAAAATCAAATAATATTACACAAAGGTGAAACATATAAAAACATAATTACATATAAATTTAAAGGAAGACAATAATGATACTTAATACAGTTGATGCGTTAATCCTTTATGCCAAATATCATTTAGGGTTAACTAATAAATTAGATCAAATCTATTTTAGAAATTTAATTCTAAACGAGTTGAAATTAGCAAAACCAAATGATGAATTTGACTACATTCGTGATGAGGAAATGAAAAATCTAGACGTTCCTGATATTTTAATTAAAGAATTAGAGTATTATCTTATTAATGAATTAAAACTTTCTAAGAAGGATGCTGAGTTAAAATATACAAAAATAATTGGAATTATTACGCCAAAGCCTAGTGAGGTTGTTGATAATTTTCAAGAAATTTATAATAGAAGTGGGGATGCAGCTGCGTTAGACTATTTATACAATCTTTCAATTCATAACTATTATTTTCAGAAAACTAATGTAGATAAAAATTTAATATGGACAACAAATTTTAAAGATAAAAATATAGAAATTAGTATTAATTTGTCAAAACCAGAAAAAAACAACAAAGATATAGCTAAGGCAACAAAAAAACCTAATGACGGTGAGAAGAAGTATCCGCAATGCTTGTTATGCTTAGAAAATCTAGGATATCAAGGAAGTGAAACTCATCCAGCAAGAGAAAATATTCGTGTAATACCAGTTAAATTAGATGGTACTAATTGGTATATACAATATTCTCCATATGGATATTTTAAAAAACATTGTATTGTTTTTTCTGAAGAACATAGCAATATGACAATAAACGATTCTACTTTCAGAAAATTAACTGATTTTGTCGATTTGTATCCTAGTTTCTTTATCGGGTCGAATGCAGATTTGCCTATTGTCGGCGGTTCTATCTTAAGCCATGAGCATTATCAAGGTGGCGAACACTTATTGCCTGTCATGAGAGCAAAAGTACAATATGAATTCAAAATTAGCAAATACAATGATACCCATCTTTATAAACTAGACTGGTATAATACATGCTTATTAATTGAAAGTAAGAATAAAAACCATGTTTGTGAAATTGCATCTAGCATTTTAAAAGCGTGGAGAAATTACGACGACTATTCAAGAAATATTGTTTCACACACTGGTACGATAATGCATAATACAATAACTCCATCTGTAAGAAAAGTTGGAGAAGTATATAAGATGTATCTGATATTACGCAACAATTATTGCAATGAAGAATTTAAAGAAGGAATCTTCCATGCGCACCCTGAATATCACCACATTAAGAAAGAGAGTATTGGGATAATAGAAGCTATGGGATTATTTATCTTACCAGCAAGATTAATTCGTCAGATAAACGAAGTAAAAGATTGTTTAGCGAATAATCTTGATAATTCAGCGATTATTAATAAATATGAAGATATGAATGATTTTTTGACAATGATTAATGAGCTTAAAGTTAATTATAGCGAGCAAACGATAGATCAAACAATTAATCATTATATTGAGAATGTTTGTGTTAATATTTTAAAAAATACAGCTGTTTTTAAAGATGATTTAAATGGTGAAGAAGGACTTAAACAATTTATAAGAGGTATCGAATTATGAACAAAAGTGAATTAATAAAAAATTTTAGAGAACTTTTTAAAGAAGAACCAAAATATTGTATTGATACTGGTGGTCGTTTTGAAATTTGCGGAAATCATACCGACCACAATCACGGATTATGCTTAGTGGCAAATTGTTCTTTAAGAATTAAAGCTGCTCTTAATAAAACAAACAATAATATATGTCGCGTCAAAAGTCATGGCTATAAATATTTTGAAATTGACATATCAAATTTGGAATATCATGATGATGATTACCCATCAACAAAAGCTATATTAAGAGGTATACTTTTTAAATTAAAGCAACTCGGCTATCATATTGGTGGATTTGATGCATATATAACAAGTGACATTCCAGATGGTGGAGGTGTTTCTTCGAGCGCAGCGGTTGAATCACTTTTTGGCTATATTATTTCTTATTTGTATAATGATGCAAAAATTACACCACTTGAAATTGCTACAACCGGAAAATTTAGTGAAAATAATTATTTTAAAAAGCCTTCAGGTTTACTAGATCAAATTGGAACATCATTTGACAGCTCAAATTTTATTGATTTTAAGAATATTGATAACCCAAAAATCGAAACTATACCTTTTGATTTGCCTCTCACTTTATATTTAATTAAAAGTGAAGGAGATCATAGTAATTTGACGCCTTTATATGCTGCTATTCCTAATTCAATGTATAAAATAGCTAATCTATTAGATGGTAAAAAATTCTTAAGAGATTGTGATCAAGAAGACGTTTTTAATAGAATTGATAAATTAAATGCTACAAGCGAAGAAAAGAGAAAAGCAAAACATTTTTTTATAGAAAATCAAAATGTTTTAGATGCGAAAAAAGCTATTGAAAATCATGATGTTGAAGAATTTTTAAGTGCGATTAGAAACTCACAAGAATCAAGCTATAAAAATTTAGAAAATACATTTGTTAAAGGAGAATTTGAGGATTCTCCTCAAGATATTATCGATCAAGTTTCAGCTTTTATTAAAAATAATGGTGCGATTAGAATTCACGGTGGAGGATTTAAAGGCACTGTTCTTGCTTTCGTAAAGAATGATTTCGTCTCAGAGTTTGATAAATTTGTTTCAAAAAAATATAAAGATAGATATTTCAAAGTTGTTATTTCGCCGAAAGCAGTTAATTTTGAAGAAATATAACAAAATATGTCAAAGAGCTACGAAGAGGTAGGGGATATCCTCTTCATATACACAAGTAGATTAAAATAAAATTATTTCAAAATAAAAACTCGATTTTTTAAAAATCGAGTTTTTATTTAATTTTATCATCATCAGCAAGTAATTTATCCCAAGTTTCTAATTGCTTCTTTGTTGGAACAAAAATATAATCATAATTTCTTGCTAATTCATTATAGTCAAAGCCATATCCACAAAGGAATTTATTTTGATTCATTGTAACACCTACAATATCAGCTTTAAGATTAACTTTTCTTAAAGGTTTTTTATCTACTAAACAAACTATTGTTATTGATTTTGGCTGATAATTTAACTGTATATATTGCTTTAAATAATTTAAAGTTAATCCTGTGTCAATGATGTCTTCAACAATATAAACATCCTTACCTTTCATATTTTCTGTAATATCTTTTTTTAAATGGATTACACCAGTTGAAGAAGTTCCGTTATAACTTGAAACTTGAATAAAATCAATTTTCATTTCAAAATTACACTTCTTGATTAAATCATTAAAGAAAGGTTCAGCACCTTTTAAAACACTGATAAAGACAGGAATATGATCTTGATTTTCGAATCTTTTATTTAATTCGTTAGCTATTCTTGTTATTGTTTCGTCTAATTCTTCTCTTGTTAATACGATTTCGCTGTTCATTTTTTTATCTCTCCTATCAAAAGAATATTATTATACTAACTTTTTTGCGAATAAAAGCATTATTTATAGCATTATTGATTAAAAATTAATTTCATTTTAATTTTAATAGTGTAAAATTAAAAAGTTACGATAGTATCGAATAAAATCGTAATATTATATAAAGCTACGTCTATTTCGATATATGACTTTTTCTTACACAGTAGAAAATTTTACATTGTTAGTAGAGAAAAATACATTAAACAATGTAAGCGCTTTCAATAAAATTAATCATGAAGGTGAGGTAGTCGTAAGAACATCTCATATAGGAATTATTATCAGGAGGATAAAATAATAATATGAAAAGAAAATTAATTCCATTAATGGCATTAAGCTTATTCGGTGTTTTGGCAACATCATGTGGATCAAATGGTATTAAATACCAAGCAGAAAATCCTACTACAACATATAAGTGGGATAGAAATAACGATGGTGAATTAGGCTACGTTGTTTTAATTGGTGATAAAGGCCACAACGATTCAAACGCTCGTACAGAAGGCTGTGAAAGAGCTTTAGTTGAATTAGGTAAGAAATTAAATCTTACAATTCATGAATTAGCAAGTAAAGAAATGAAAAATAATGCTGGTTCAACATGGGATGCAGCTACAGCTGGTGAAGCAGTTGGCGGCTGGATTACTCAATTTGGCGATAAGTTAGATTTAATCGTTTCAAATAATGATGGTATGGCTGCAGCTTCTTATGCAAATAGTAACTGGCCAAAAGGATTACCAATTTTTGGATTTGATGCTTTACCAAGTGCAGCAAAAGATATTAAAGATGGAAAATTAACTGGTTCTATTACTCAAAACGGTGATGCTCAAGCTCGTGCAGCATTACAATTAATTAGAAACTATGCTGATGGTGTCGAAGATCCATTAAATACAGGTAT
>CAUWDL010000052.1:0-9155 GCA_963557285.1 uncultured Bacilli bacterium
ATTACTAGCTTAAATTCGATACTTTATAGCAACATGAATATGCTATTAATATATTATCCAGAGTTAATAAATGGCATGAATATTCTTTTATTATTACTGTTCAGTAGCATTATTAGTACTAGTACGTTAGATGCTTTTAGTAGAGAGAATAAAAATATTATTATAATTAAGTATCTCCCTATTTCACCTGTTAAACAAACATATATAAAGATGATTATTCCTTTTATATTTAGTGGGATTTCACTTTTTATAACGGATTTAATTTTAGTCTCTTTTGATGCGATAACTGTAACTTGTTTTTTTGTATCATTGATAATAGGTTTGCTGCTTCAAGTTGCATTAGAATACGCTGGAATTTATATAGATTTATTTAAACTTGATGGCATGAATAAGAACGATATCAGTTTTTTATCGACGCTTATTAGCGTTGTTTTGCCATTGGTATTATTCGCTTTACACCTTCTAATGATGTATTTGAATTTCCATAGTTTGCTTCTGTATTTTATTGAAATCAGTTTAATGGCTATTGTTTTGATTTGTTTAGCCATGCCTTTTAAGAAAACGTTAAACAAAAAATTTATTAAGATGAGGATTAATTGAAATGAACAAGAAAACACTTTGCATGATATTAGTTGTACCGTTTGTTGTGGCCTTATTAGGTTTTACAAATGTTTTGCTTATTCAAAATTTTGCTGAAGTTGATATTAGTGATATAAAATGGGATTATCAAAATCAAGAAGGTTTTAAAGTAAGAACTGAGGGATATTTATTGAAGGCTGATCCTGTTGTTCCTGAAGGACTTAAGGTGAGCGAAGGAAATAATTTAATTCGGTATACTGAAGATAATAGCGAAATTGCATCAATCGAAAATAAAAATAATTCTTATTATTTAATAGCTAAAGAAGAAGGTTCTGTTAAAATTACATGTTCAAACGAAAAGAAAACTAAGTCAAAGTCATTTAATGCTATTATATATGAAAATGGAGCCATAACTATTAATCCTATTAATCAAAGTTCCGGTTATAGTATAACTGGAGAGCGACATTTTGGAGAATTTGATATCTCGTATAACAATTTAGATGAGTCTACATTGGAGAAGCACCATTCAATAATTGAATTTAATTTAAAACAATACCCAGATAATGATCAAACTTTTTATTGCAGCGATAAATCTCCTAACATTGATGTGACATTTCTTAATAATAAAATGACAGTTAAAGTTATTAATAGTGGCGAAGCTTATGTAAAAGTTCGTAGTAAAGTGCATGATTATATGGAAACGACATATAATTTTGATATCATTGATAATGGAGTTAATGTCTATAATTATGAAGATTTATTGATGTGTACAAATAAATCTTTGAAAGGTGAAATAGTTTGTTTACAAACCAGTTTAGAGTCTAAAGAAAATACATTTGATTCTAATGGAAATTATAAATCAAATAATATTAGAATGTTCGGAAATGAAACTAAGTTTGATTTTGAAAATGAGGTTTTTATATTTGATTCGACATATAACACTGAATATATTAAACAATTATATGGCGAAGATTCTAAATATGATGATGTATTGTCGGGTATCCATATTCAAAAGGATTTTTACGGAAATGGTTTTATTATAAACGGCAAAGAATTAGTATACCCAAATAATGGAATCATTAATCCTTATAGTGGAAAATTGGAACCAGGTGAAAAAGATTTATTTAAAGGTCCTTTAACTTTCTTTAGCGTTGGAAATTTTAAAGCTCCGATTGTAAAAGCGTTTGGTCAAGATAATAGTTTAATGTATATTGAAGGCGACAATATAGTTGTTGATGACTTAATAATAGAAGGAACAGACAAATTCAATGATAAAGTTGGCAACGGTTCCTCATCAAATAATATTTATAATCTTGAATATTGCGGAACAGTTGTTGATGTCTTAGGAAAGAATGTTACTATTAAAAATAGTGAAATTAAAAATGGACGTACTGCATTACGAGTTTATAGTAGTGATAATTTTAAATTAGATAATTGTTTATTAAGTACAAGCAGAGAGTTCTTGCTAAAAATAGGATGCAATGAATATAAAAAAATAGATGAAAATAGAAATATCTCTATTAATTATTTAGATAAGTCATTTAACGGAACTGTAAAAGATTTTATGAATGGAAACAGTAACAATAACGCTGACAGCTTAATTGAAGAGATTTTGTTTAAAAGTAATTCATCAAAAGGAGAGGATGCTCTTAAAACAATTCAAAAAGCCTTAGATTATCAATATTATAACGAAGATAATCAAATAGAATTTGGCCAAAATATCACAATTAATGATTCTTATTTTTATAGAAGTGGTATTTATTCAATTGCATTTGATACTTATTTTAATGGCTCATTTTTATATGATGGAACCCCTATATATATATTAGATACATTTGAAAAAATTATGCCTGGAATTATGATTAAGCCTGATAATATTTCCGGAACAATGACTCCATCAAAATTAAATATAACTGGTGATACTAGATTTTATGACTGGAAAGATGTTGATACGATTGACGTTAGTTGTTTAGTTGAAGAAAGACTAGGTGAATTCTTAAGCAGTATAGGCTTAGGTGGTGGAAATAAAATTCCAATAGATTCATATTTTCCAATGAAAAAACTTCTAAGCGAACGAGCTAAAAAAGATGAATTATTATTTATAAAAGACAATAAGATGCATGTTAATACTCCTATCGCATTTTATGGAGGAGGAAATAATATGTCTACAGTCGTTATTGATAATAAAATCCAAAAACATATTACTAAAGATGTTGAAATAAGCATTTTAAGGGACGCTTTAACATCAAGTCTTGACGATAATATTATCAATATATTAAAAAAATGTGTTAATGTTGCTGCAGGATTTAATAATTTTAAATTTTATTTGAATGAAAAAATAGATGAAAGTAAACCTTATTTATATGGAGAATTTCCTGATAAAAAAGATTTTATTAATAGATATAAAGGAGAAAAGTTATGAAAAAAAGAGGAATATTTTTACTTACAAGCGCGTTGATTTTTGGAACACTTAGTGTAACATCTTGTAATTCTTTTTTTGGAAGTGAAGCATATTCTATACAAGAAGTTACTACAAATACTAATGACGACGGATCTATTAAAGTAACAATTAAATATACAGACGGTGCTAATATGCCAGACTACTCTTTTAATATTCCTAAAGGCTATGATGGAAACGGAATAGCTGATATTAAATCTGAACTTATTCCTGATAAGCAATTAGTAAGAATAATTGTAAAATTTACTGATAAAAATTTTAAGGATTATATTATTGAAGTACCTGTTTTAAATGGACCTGGAATTAAGGAAATAACAGAATCAGTAATATCTGAAACTGGTGAAAAAGTTATGATTATAAGTTTTACAGATGATCGACCTGACGTATCTATTAAGCTACCAAAAGGTGACAAAGGCGTTGGTATTAAAAAAATTGAGAACAATATGAACGAAGATGGCAGTATGCATATTGATGTAATTTTAGATGATGGAACGACCATCCCTTTAGATATGCCAAAGCCAAACGATGGAATCGGAATTGAAAATATTGAAATTTCTGTCGATAATTTAACAGGAAAAAATATTATTAATTTTGTAATGACAGACGGTTCAAATAAAAAAGTAGAAATAGATCGAGCTACTGTATGGTATGATGGAGCACTAAGTCCTGATAGCTCTAATAATGAGGTAGCTAAAAATGCTCAAGTTGGTGATTTTTATTTTGAAAGTGTTCACTATATAATTTATAAAAAAGTTTCAAATATTTCAGGTAAAGAGTGGAAAATAATTGCTAATCTTGGTAGTGCATCAGTTAGCCAAAAATATGTTGTAAAGTTTAATTTAAACGATCAAGATGGAGAAAAGGCGGAAATTATAAATAATGCACCAATAAGCAGAGAAATACCTGTCGGAAGAACTTTTTTAAGTGAAGGATTTGATTTACCTTTAGCTTATAGAAAAGGGTATGATTTTTTAGGATGGTATACAAAAAGCGAATACAATCCTACTTTAGGCAGATTTACAGATCTAACTCCGGTATATAGCGAAATGAATTTATTCGCTTGTTGGTCTTTAAAATAAATAATTAGGGTTAATCATGAAAAAGATAACACGATTAAAAACTGCATTAATTATTTGCTCACTTTCACTTATTAGTGTTGCTTTTTCAGCATGGGTTAATATCACTCAAAATGGAGATTTATTAGATTCAACAAATAGTTCTGCTAATGTTGGTGGAGTCAATCAATTAAATAAGTATTTCGATGTTGTTGAAATAAAAATTTTTGAAACTCCATCAACACATGATGGGTTTATAAACAATGGAGTATTTAGTTTAGATGAAGCAAAAATTGAAACTACAATTAAATATAATGTGTTAAACGTTAAAAAAGACTATGGGGATAGACTAAAAACTGCAACTTTACGTTTAAATACAAAACAATATTATTTAGATAGTGTTACAACTAATCTGGATAATCTTTTTAAAACTAAAGATAGCAAAAATTTTTATTATCTAAAAAATGTAGAAACATATTTATCAACTACAAATTCATTTGATGACAATTCCTTAACATTAGCTTTTAACACAAGGATAACTCCATTAAAAAATGTTAATAATGATTCCTCTTCGATTGCTTTAACGAATTTACAAAATGATGTGATTAGTCAAGGTGATGTTTATTATATTAAACTTGTTCAAACATTTAAGATTCCGTTCAAATTTGAAGCAGGATTAAATACTTTAGTTAAAGAAGCGGATAAAATGAAATTTGATTTTGAACTTATTTTGGAGGGTGTTAATTAATGAAAAATAGAAACTTTTTCTTGCATTTCTTTTTATTAATTTGCCTTATTCTTCCAGGTGCATTTGCATCATGGAATCTTTTAAGTTCTAGTATTGCTGGTGTGTCACCTAATGCAAATACTACGCTTACCCCCGTTTGCTATAACGATACATCTAAAAAAGAATTTTTATCAATTGAAGCAGCGCTAAGCGAAGCAAAAAGTGGTGAGACGGTCTATGTAAAACCAGATTTAAAAAAGCCAATTTATTTGACTAAAAACGTAACAATAAATCCTGGTGTAACATTAACTTTGGCGTATGAACATAATGAAAATAATAATACATTTACTTGGGACAATGGAAAAGAATTTGCTACGTATTCAGGTGGCTTTGCTGATCAAAATCCTGGTGTGAATAGAGTTACGCAGCTAATTGTTCAAGAAAATGTCAAAATTACTAACAAAGGCAATCTTAACATAGGAGGTATTACTGGACAGGTAGGAAATTCTACAGTTAGTTGCACTAGTAATTTATATGCAGAAATGACGTTATTAAATGGTAGTTTAATTGATAATTATGGAACTATTCATTGTAATGGCTATATAAAAAAAGGAAATCCGACTGATAATTGCAAAGTCATTCTTAGAAATTCTAGTTATTGTAGAGTACCTTTTATTATCTATGATTATAAAGGTGGAAAACAATCATCTAGTATGATTTCAGGTGGTACAAAAGTATTTCCTTTTAATTCTTATGATTTGCCTAATATTCATGCTCCACTCGATATATATTATGGCGCTCGTTTTGTGGGGCAATTTAAGTTAATTGCTTCTAAAATACCAATTTCAATGGAACTTAATGTAATCGCGAATAATGAAGCGATATTGTTATTACGTTCTGGAAAAATTTCGATGGAGTATGTGCCTGAAACATTCGGAATTACTAAACAATCAACTAAAAATAAGACTGTTGTAAATATTTATGGTGACTTAGAATTTGGAAGCTTAACTATTAAATTTCCTCTTATTGGAAATATTTCAAGTAGAGATTATTTTTTACCAGTTGGATATAATTTTGATATCATTATTAAAAGCGGTTTTAATCTTAATATTGGTACGAGAATTAAAATTATGAATGGCTGCAATATTTACATTGAAGATGGTGCAAATCTATTTCTTGATTCTGAAATTTTAATATTTGAAAATGAACAATTTGTTGATACAGGCGCTGCATCGACTTATCCTTATAATCTTAAAAGAGCTAGCGTTACTATTAATGGAAAATTAAATGCTGGTCCTAATTCTAAAATTGGTGGTGTCATTGAAACAAGAGGGTCTGGAACTTTAGATTTTTCTAAAATAAATGAAAGTTCACTTTCAGCAACTATACATGAAGGATATTCAAAACAAGAAGTAACATTACACGCTAGAGGTTGGATTGATAAAAAAACTGATACTATAACTGATGTTAAAAATTTTGAACCTGCAAAAAAATATTATGCTACAGGCGACCATTATTGGACCTCATATTTAAAATATAACATTAATTATTTTACTGTTTTTATTGATGAAACAGGAAATAAGATCGTTGAGCCATCAACTGGAACGCATCGTTTTGCAGACACTAATATGGAAGACACTATTATCTTTAAAAGGAGTGATGTAACAATTTCTAATGATAAATATTTAGATGGTATATATTTAGATAAAGATTTAAATGAATTAATGACTGATGATTCAATAACTTTAAGTGAATTAATAAATCACGTTGATAATACAACAAATGAAATTAATATATATTACAAAGTTCTTAAATCTAAAAAAGTAACATTAAAGTATTTTGATAGCTTTAATAAAGAAATTCCTTCATTAACAGGCGTATTTAACGCTGGACAAATTATTGATTTAGCTACGACAAATACAGATGAAATTATAAACGAAGATAAATCAGATGTTACTTGTTACCAAAGAACGATAAAAGAATTTATCAATTGGACTTATAATGATTTGATATATAAACCTGGAGATAAATTTACAATTCCAAGCGATCAAAGTGAAATTATTTTTAAGAAGACAACAAAAGAAGCGGTTACTGTAAAATACTATCGAGTGATGATTGCTGACTATGTTGATCATTCTAAACGAAAAGACACAAAACAGGGTTTAACTAATATTGTATTTAATAAAGAAGATTGTTTTGATGTTACACCTCCAACATTAAGTGAATTGCATCCTATTAATTTAAATGAAGTACAATATGGTAAGCCACTTTATATTAAAGAAGGTGCTTCAATTAATTTTACGATTGATAAATTACATAAAGCAGTATTTTCGAAAGAAAATCCAATAGCAATATATGAAATGATTGATGAAAATGATAGAAATTTAAATAATATTATCGCTAATGGAAAGCAAACAAGCACCGATGCACTACACGAAGTTAGTGTTAATGTTGCAAAAGCTTCTTACTTCTGGTGTGCTGGAGCTTAAAACGAAAAAGATTCTTAAAATTTTTGTGTATTTCTTGTAGGCGGTTTCTCAATTATAATCTATTTCTTGTGGTGACACTTAATAATCAAATTAATGCAACACAAGGAATTTTGAGCAACTGTCCAATTATGATTATGGACATTGACTTAATTGTTCTTGGACTTGTGTTAGCTACATTTTTTAAGAAAAAAATAAAAATAAAAAAATTTATTTAAAATATATCTAAAATAAAAATATCAAGTCTTTTAATTTTAAAAATATTTATTATAATAAAAACAATTATGAGAAAAATAGTTTTATTAGTGTCGCTATTTGCATGCACAGCATTATTTGGCACATCTTGTTCTAATAATGGTTCTAATAATAGTGACAATGTCGAAGTAGATAAAAAAATTTTAAAGATTAATGAGGTTAATGGTGGAACATTAGCCTTAAGAGAAAACGCTAGTGAATTAAACAAGGGTGATTTTGCTACATTTGAAGTAACAACTGAACCAGATTATTATCTATCTAATATTGAAGTTAATACAGAAGCTAAATTAGAACGTATTAACAATAGAACGTTTAAATTTCAATTATTAGAAGAAGAGAACATCTTTACTCCAATCTTTATGAGAAAAACAGATTCAGTTAATTGCGCTTTTACGTACACAAGTAATTTAGGCGGAGAAATTAAAACCGAATCATCTACTTATAAAAGTGGAAGTTACATTAATTTAAATGTTTTACCAGATGATGGTTATGAAGTATCTAAAGTTATTTTTAATGGCAAAAATATTGAATTATCAAAAACGAATACGTATAAAGTTTTGTTAGAAGATAATATTAATCTTTTTAATGTTGAATTTAAAAAAACTAGTACTAATCCAGATGTCAAGCCTGATCCTGATCCAGCACCTGATCCTCAACCTCAACCAGGTCCAAGTGAACCAGAAGTGGTTAATGATATGGAAATTGTTAAGACTGTAGTTGATGTAAATATTAATTCTATGAAAGATCCTTATGCTTCTATAAATCAAAATGATTTTTATAATGATTATATTCCTGCAACAAGTTATGAAGATTCTTTTTATAGAAGCAAGCATTATTTAATGAGTGGTGATATAACACCACAAAGAGAAAAGCCTGTAACGAGCGATATCATAAAAAAAGATGGTGTTTATTTAAAAAATGCGCTTTGTAGATATGAAGTTGATAGAAACGGAAATTATATTTCTTATACAATTAATACTTTAGACGATACTGATTATAAAATTTATTATTGTGGTGGATATACTTCTTTAGAAGAAACTGCAGCATATAATTTCGCATTTGGAAAACCACCAGCTAATACTATTAGTGCAAAAAAAGAGAATTATCCAAGTCGTACATGGGGAAAATACTTGCGCTGCAACAAAAGTGATTTTAGTGGTAATACAACACAATATCCTTATCAGCCAATCTTAACTGATATATTTGGCAATGTGAAATATTATGAAACTGATTTTGGCTCAATTGGTGGATTTGATTGTGGTGGTAGACCTGTTTTAAATTATAATAATGGCACAAAAATCGAAAGAGGCACATGCAGGTACGTTGTCGGTTATAAATATAAAAATGGTCAAGAATTTAATATGAATGATCGACACGTCTTTTATACATATAATCATTACAATGACTTTCAAGAATATTTAAATTATAAAGGTGGATGGACAGAGAGATTTGGGAATATTACTGCTGGTAACAAATACAATGATAAGCAACCTAGTAAAAAGCCAACACCACCATATGAATATTTAATTGCGAAATTTTAATAAAAGCTCTTCTTAAATAGAAGAGTTTTTATTATTTTTAGATAGAATGTATCG
>CAUWDL010000053.1:0-9060 GCA_963557285.1 uncultured Bacilli bacterium
AATTTGACACTATAAGTTAAATATATAACATTTTGCAACATAAAAGCATAGAAAATTCATTAAATGACATATCAGAAGAATTTATATATTATTCAAGACAAAACCCTTTAGTTTGTGGATTCATGTAATATGATTATTTAGATATTCCATTGCTTCAAACTCAATTTTACAAATACATAGTCCCATTATCGAGTAAGCTAGTAATTTGATTTAGCAAGACTAGCAAACTTCAACTGAGTAATGCATATATAGTAAAATGTAAGCTAGTAATTTGATTTAGCAAGACTAGCAAACTAAAGTACTATAAGCATATTCAGGATTTTTGTAAGCTAGTAATTTGATTTAGCAAGACTAGCAAACAATCGGTAAATTAAAAGCCTTAGCAATCTCGTAAGCTAGTAATTTGATTTAGCAAGACTAGCAAACCTCAAATATAGAAATTTGTGGAATGCATAATGCAAATCATTATTTATATTATACACAAATCTTCGTCAATTGTCATTACATTAAAATTTGTTCTATCATTTGATACTGTCGTAATATCAACAATCAAAATCTTTAGTTTTTGTGTCTCTATATCTAATAATTCCATCTCTTTTGCACTTAGTACAGATGAAAGATTGAAAAATATAAAAACGTTATTATTGGTATGAAAACATCTAGTTTTAATATAAGAAAGTATTAATAAGATAAAATCTAAATCACTTTTATAACATATATTAAAACTTTGTAACATTTTATTAAAATCAATATCATTTACTTCCACTTCACTATTTATTAAGTTAATTAATGAATTGTAAATTATTTCCTTGAGTTTTTCAAAAATTATACTGACTTGAACCTCATTTAACTTTTTGATGTTTCTATAAATTTCCTTATAAAGTAATGCGATCGACTTCTTATCGTTGAGTTCTATTTCTAATGCGTTTTTTATAATTTCTTTTTTTACATCTTTACCTAAATCAGTAAGTATAATATTTTCATCAAAATTAAAATAGCAATCACGAAATAATTTATAATCTTTTATATTGATTATATTTAATCCTGTATTAATATTTTCTCTAAATTCAATACGAGGAATTAATAATTCAATCATAATTCAATCACCCTATCAAAATTCGTTATAACATCTGTGTTCACTTCACCAAAAATAATTCTCATTGTTGCAAATTGATGTTCAGTTACTACTATTGCGATAATATTTCCTTCTTTAGGTTTTATTTTTGCGATTGATGAGAAAACTGATTGGGTATTAGTTAAGTTAACACACATTTTGCAAAATACTGATTCTTGTAGTCTATAAAACCCAATTTTTATAATTTCTTTAACAAAAATTCGATATGATTTTCTTTGACCACTTGTTAGCGTAGGCAAATCAAAAAATAATATTATTCTCATAAACCTATAACTCATATTCTATAAAATTGATTTCCTTCATACCTTTTCGACTCAAAAAAGAAAGACAATCAGCTGCATATAATTCAATCGCATTATCTAAAAAAACTTCTTTTTTATTATAAATAACCTTGAGTGATAGCATACTTATATACATGGTTTTAAAATTAGTATTATCTACATTTTTATTTAGTATATATAAATCAACTAAAGGTCTTAGAGGTTCCATTAAATCGCACGATAAATTAAATGAGTTACTATCGCCTATATGATGAATTCCTAATTCCGTATAATATCCTAATGATTTTATCGCTCTATTAAAAGAACTAAGCAATATCGCATAACCATAATTCAAAAATTTATTAATTTCATTATTATCATCTTTTCTATTAAAATTTTTGCCAAATAAATCATAAAAATAAACTTTTGCAGCTAAGCCTTCTCTATTTGTTGAATCATTAAATTCTAATTGTGACACATATTCAGATAACAAATTTATCGCGTCAACAAAACCGAATTTTTGCAAATTAAATAGCTGATTTTTAATCTTTTTTTCAATAATATAGGTCCATAACATTTGCTTACTTGATTCATGAAAGTTAATTTGCTCTTTTAATTTTCTCGATGAATAATAATTATTATAAAATGGTGTAATTTCTCCAGTTAGATTATATTTACTATCAGAAAATAAAATTTTTATTTTCTTAGCAATACATTCGGATATAAGCGTTGTTGTAATTACAACTTGTGTAGACTCAATTACTATTAATTTAATTTCATCTAATAAAACTCTAGTCGTTTCATTTGGTTTAACACAAACTAAATAATTTAAACTGTATTCTAGCTTACACCTAGACTTTATCACAACGCTCCTAAAAGACATCATTTAACCTCAAACAATACTTTTCTATAAAATCCCGTTGGTGAATAACTGACGATTTTAGTACCAGGTTCAATTTTTGATCCACAAGTAAGTACACCAGCATTTTTACTAATTTTTAATTCTTTACCATCATCATCTATTAATGAACAATTCATAAATATTTTTGTTAAATCAATTGAGTTACGTTCATTTGTTTTTAAAACTCCTAGCATTTGGATAACGGCATTAAACAAGCATTTGAACCCTTCTTCACTATTAAAATTTACATCCTTCATATTACTGTTAATTAGTTTAAACGTTCTCTCAATCGAACTATAAGCAAAACAATCTAATTTTGTTTTATTAATCAAATCATTATAAGTATCAATTAATTGTGATGATTTTAATAAAAAGATTCTATTATTATCTAATTTGTTTTTATAAATAATTGCTGCTTTTTCGCCATCTAAAATGTCACAAAATTCCCATTTCAATTCTTCTGAAATTTTTTTATCAACAATTCTATTATTTAATTTAATTATACTATAAATATTATTGTATGTTTCTTTATTAAATTGTCTATCTTTATTATTTAAAACTAAAAAACTTTCTCCTGCTGTTCCAGTAATACGATACTCGATTTTGCCTTTTATAAAGCATGAATTAAAATTAATTATTAAGTTATCATCAACACATTTATAACTTTTTACTTTGCTACTAAATCTTTCTTTTAGATATTTTTCTTTATCTACAAAATACAACTTGTTAATAGGAACCAATTGATAAGATACTTCCCCTTTTTATCTATACATTCAAAAATCTGCATATACATATAGGCAGGGGCTGTATAACCGCCATATTTATTCATATCAAATACATTTCCATTTGGTGTTTTAGACTTTATTGGGACATTCTTTTTACTATTTTTTCCTCCGATTGTTACTTGTGAAATAAAAGTATTTTTTCTAATAGTATAAGTCGTCTCTCTAATATCAAATTTTTCTTGTATTGTTTTTTTAATTTTTAAAAGATCTTTAGTACCATTCCAGACAATATCGTGATTGTGGGCTAAATATCTTGTTTTAGAACCTAATATCTTTGATACATTTCTTGTATATTGAGAATCATCCTTATCTCCTTCATAAAAAATTTCAGGCCTATAATCTTTATTAGCAAAAGATCCGATAGCATTAAAATACTTTTGGAGTGTTTTTCCTAAAAAAGCATT
Source organism: uncultured Bacilli bacterium (assembly GCA_963557285.1). Classification (GTDB taxonomy): domain Bacteria; phylum Bacillota_I; class Bacilli_A; order RFN20; family CAG-826; genus Onthovivens. The sequence goes on from CAUWDL010000053.1 coordinate 3,486, forward strand.
TAAATAAGCATCATGAGCGTGGTGATAGTTATTTGCTTCTCTTGACTTATAAATATAATTTGCTTTTCTAAAATCAGAAACAATACTTGCCTTTGAATAAATTATATGTGTTGTCTCAACATGTTTAAAATCTTTTAAAGCTTGCATTAAAGCTTTAACCGCTTGGTCTGTAGCAGTCTTTTGTCTAGCGACAAAATTATTAATAGCTACTTCGTCAACTTCTTTTTCTGTAAGTCTTTCATATTTAGTTTTAGTAATCATTTTATTTTTATAAAGAAGTTCATAAAACTTATACGCATTCTTAGCAAGAAACCGTTGTGAAGCTAAGTCCGGAAGAAGCTTATTTTGTTTAAAATTATTTTTAGTTTTTCTAGTTAAAACTCTATTGCTTAAAGAATCATCCTTAACTAAAGATTGAGGATATATATGATCAATATCATATTGTGTACTTAATTCATTAATATCAATATCTTCTAAGGTATACATATCTTTGCCCATTTGTTGAAAATACAAAAATAATTTATCTTCGCGAAGATTATCTTTAGTTTTAAGTTTTGACTCTAAAGCATCTAAATTGATTGAGGCATTCGTTAATTCATTTTTAAATTCCTCAGCTGCTTTATATAGTTGCATTATTTGGTCTTTTCTCTCAACTGAACGTTGATTTTTATTTTTAGCGTCTTCTTCTCTAGTACATTCAACAGCATAATAAGAAATTTTTTGACCTAATATTTTTTCTACTTCTTGAACAATCTTAAAAGATTGAATAAATGGTCTTATCCAAATTGGTGAAATCATTAAATTTTCATTAACGTAAGTCTTAAAGCTTTCCTCGTCCTCGGATAAATTAATAAGCGTAGAATAACGCCTATTATAATCATCAATTTCTTCAGAAAATGTAAAATTCTCTTCACTCAAAGCTTCCATGAAATTATGCGTTGTTAAAAATAAAAATTGAATTACTGATTGATAATGCTCGCCTGTTTTTTTGTTTATAAAAGGAATTTCCTTGAGCAATTTTTTACAAAGCCTACCATAGCCTTTAAAATTAAATCCTCGTATTTTTTTAATTGAATCTTCGCTTAATGTTACATTATATTTTTGAGTTAAATCTCTTATTCGTTTTTCTAGCATTTGTTTATCTTCGAATAGAGCAACACTTTCAATTATGTCTTCAATTAAATCTATGTTTTCTTTAATCAAATTATGAAACTCAGGAATATTTTCGTTTATGGTAACATATGTAGATAAGCTTGTATTGCACTCAGATGCAATTACTTGTTCTGGATTTATTGGATTGATAGCACTTTTTATTCTCTTAGCTGTTACATTTTTGCAACTTAAAAATAAATCTAATACTTTTTGCTTGCTTGCATCGTCAATGCATCTTCCGTTAACTTTAATTTTGTTAATATAATTTAATACATTAAATGTTTGATAAATAATTGAATACTTAGGTAAGCAATAGTCTTTTTCGCCCTTTAAATATGTGCATTTATTTTGCATTCTTCGTATAAATTCGCTTGCAGAAGCATCATAATCGACTACTTCTTCAAAATTCCAAGGATATGCTCTTTCATTTTCTTTTCCGTCTTTAAAAACAGCCCATTTATTATCACCATGTCCAGCGATAGGTCCAATAAAATAAGGCCTTTTAAATTTTAACAAAGTTAAAATTTTAAATTTTGCGGTTGGTTCGCCTTGATTAAGAAATGAATAAAATTTAGATTGATTATCAAGTATTGCTTTTAGCTCAACCTCATGAAGTTGATATGGCAAAACACCATTATGTTTAGATCTTATTCTTTGTAAAAATGTGCCTTCATCGATTCTTGATTCGATTTCACTGCATAGTCTTAAATCTTCTAAATTTTCTTCTCCAGTGCTCGTAATACTATCTTTTATATCTTTTAATTCTTTTTTAAGTTGATTAAAGAATTTTTCTTCTGATATTCTAGTACATTTATCCTTAATGTGCTTTTTCTTTGAATTATAATTTGTAGAACCAGAGAACGCTACATAATTATCATATTTATCAACTTTATTTCTAAAATATAATGTATATCTATCATAAGAATATTTTTTGAATAATATTTTTAAATCAGATAAATCTTTTTTATATTGATTGTATTTTTCAACCATAGCAAAAGAAATAAATCTGTTATCACCTATAAGTTTCTTTAAATAAAAACTCTCATATAAATTTTTAATAGCAATAACAGCATTTAAAAGATTATATTCGTTAGGAAAATTGCGAAATTTTTCACTTATAAAAGTATCAAAATCCTCCATAGAAAAATCTATTTTAAAATCTGGTTTTTCAGCAAACCAATTAAATAATTTCAGCTTTTCAAAATTGCATTTTCCAGTTATTAATAATTCAGCGAATAAACCTTCCAAGACAGTTCCTTTGCCATTTAATAAGGTAACTAAATGTTTCTTCTTATCAGATTTTGTTTTATTTGGTTCTACCTTACCATCTATAAAAATTTCGCCTTTTTCTATTATATCTTCTATTTGTGAAATTAAATGGGAATCAATTTTACTCTCAATACTTTTTAAGTATAATTCTGCACTGTCCGAATTATCGCTTCCTAAAATATCGCAATAAGCTTCTCTCTGACTTATAATGAAATTATTAAAGTTTTCCAAATTAGTTTCAAGTAATGAGCAATCATTAATATTGAAATCATTAACTTGACTTAAAAAATTTCCTCTATATTTAATTATATGATGGATAGCTAAATACAATAATCTTACATCAATCTTTTCATTAGGATGATTGATAATATATTTTCTTAAATGCCATATGGTAGGACCATAATATTTATTTATTTCTGAACTCGATAAAAAATTCTCAAAAATATTTTTATTTTTGACTGTTGAATCTTCTTCTTTGTAAAAAGATTCATCGAGTTTTTTAAAAAAATTTGAATCAACTTTATCAATTTCGGACTGAAAAAGATTTCTTAGTAATTCTATTCTTTCTCTTCTTCTTTGATATCTTCTTCTTTGACATCTCTTAATTCTTCGATCTTTTGCATCCAAAGACTTATCAAACATACGAACACCCCATAAATAATGTCCATATTTTTTAACTAAATCATTATTTTCATCAATTACGGCCCAACCAACAGAATTAGTTCCGATATCTAATCCTAATGTAAATTCTTTTTTTAAACCATCCATAATTTTCCCCTTTTCTTTCAATCGATATTGTCTTATAATTAAAATGATTTAGCAAGACGAGTGCAAATAAGTTTTAACGAATCATTAAAGGCGACGTTGTCGCCATTTTTTTATTTTTACGCAAAAAAATTTTAGCATCATCAATAATAATCTTCTAGTTACTATAGTATCTATAATTAATTTTAACGCTATTCACTTTTCTTTTGTGCATTTTTTTGTACGTACAAATTTTATTATTAGAATTATTTTTTTATTTTTAGTATAATTTAAATTTATTTGCGTTATGGAAGTTAATAACACTTTGTTAAATATAATCAATTTTATAAATAGGCTTTAAGTGCAATAAACTATGCGCACTGTCTAACACATATTTTAGTTATAACATTTTTTGTACTTCTTAAACTTTACATAAAAATTTGGACTTAAGTAAAACAATTTAAACTATTTTGTAAAGTCATTAAAAATCATTTGTAGCTCCATACCATGTTTCATTTGGTATGGGGCTACCATCTATTAAATTTTAATTAAAATTCATCTATTATTGAATCATCAACTTCTTTCTTCTCTTTTAATTTGATTTTATTTGTCGCAATTAATCCAACAAATATTAAATCAATTGCAGAAAGCGTTCCAACTATACCCCAAGCAGTATATAATCCTACTCTCCGTGGTGACATATCGTACCACACACGATCACCAGGAGCTATGCCCTGAACACAATTAGAATTAGCTTTATTATATAAAATATGTTTTGTTGCATCTTTTAAATGATAAACTGCAGTTGGACTTGTTGTATCATATAAGCCATCAGTTCCATTATTTGTAAGCGTTAAATGTCCTCCTCTTCTTAATAAGAAATCTGTTGTCATATAAGTATTTTTTTGACCGCCAGCGTCAGTAATTGTTGTGCCAGTATATCCAAATTCATCTTCTAATATATTTTTAAGAGAAACACTTGCGCCAGCATAAGTTGCGCCAATTCTATTATAAGCAGTCATTATGCCTGTAGCGGCTGGCATTGAAACAGTTGAAAGTTTAGTATCAACACCGTTTTCGTCTTCAGCATAATATCGAATATTCATTTTTGCTTCTTTTATATAAATTTCCCAACCCTTTAAATAAACTTCTCTAAAAGCTTGTTCATTTACATATGCACAATATCCGTTTAATTGACGATTTGTCTCTTGATCGTTTAATGCATAGTGCTTCATAAAGGTTATTAAACCTTTTTCACTAGCTGCGCTAGCTTCTACAGCTGCAAATTTGCCAGCTAAAACACCATCTTCTGAATAATATTCATAATTTCTTCCACCAAATGCGCTTCTGTGCATGTTAAGTCCATAGCCATAAACGCCTGTTATCAATGATCCACCAGCAAGTTTATTAGCATGTGCTTCTTCTCCAAACGCATCACCAACTAAACGTGCGATTTCTAAATTCCACGTTGCTGCAAGCATTGGTCCGCCACAATACCGTTTATTAATGTCTTTAATTTGCAAAGCATGAGCATAATATCCATAAGGAGAATCAGCATCATACGACAAAGGTACACCATTTTCTTCATCGCCCATCTCGTTCCATCCACCATTCATAAACATTTCAGCCATCTTATCTAAAGTGAATTGGTTGATATAATCGTCCCATTTCGGATCATTAAACGCTACACCTCTCATATCACTTAAAGTGTAATTAGTAAAATCAGTATTTACTGTAGGCATTTCATTTATAGGATTGTTTTCCTTTTTCCAAACATCGTAAACAGCAACTTGTTCTAACGCTCTCTCATCAATCATATAAAAATCATCTTCTTGCGGTTTTGAAGGGAACGATTTTTTAAAATCACTTCTTGTAAAATTTATTGCATAGCCTTCACCATGTTCTGCTTCTGTATATTCTTTAAATTTGTAATTTAATTCATTATCCTCTTTATTTATAGCTGATTCTTTATCAGTAATACGTTTATTATCTTTATTATAAACAACTTTTTTATCTATATGTTGAGTCCGTAGATAATTAACCTGCTTTGAAGATTCCATTTTATCTATCTCAGCCCATGAGTGTGCATTTTCGCTTAGATAGAAGTTATAATCACCAGAATCAAGAATATAACATTTCTCATTTTTATAATCATAACTTGTTATATAATCACGATTAAATTTTATTGTCAGAACTTCACTTTCACCAGGTTTTAGTAAGGATGATTTTTCAAATCCAGCTAAAGTTACATGTGCTTTTTCAACACCACCTTTAATATATGGGACGTTGACATAAATTTGTGCAACTGTTTTTCCTGCAACTTTTCCCGTATTTTTTACTGATATCTTAAAAGTATATTCGTTAGTTTTTATATCAAATACTGGGGTTTCTGCAATTTTTTCTCAAAAGT
>CAUWDL010000054.1:0-8919 GCA_963557285.1 uncultured Bacilli bacterium
CCAACCTAAAGAAGAAGCATTTATAACAATCGTTGAATGTTTCGACAAAATTAAAGGGAAAATTGGGTTTAATAAAATGGCTTATGATAGCTATATAAAACAGCTTGTTGAGTTTTTCATACTTGGAGCTCTTCTACTCCCATATGAACTTACAGCTGATTACGTTAAAAATGGCGATGAACATATTAACGAATTGACTGCTTTATTAGTTAATATTTTGGATTATCGCCATAAGTTTCATTAACTCTCTACTATTCAACCCCTAAATGGTAGAGAGTTAATTATGGAGGTTTATGGCTCAAAGTAAAAGAAAGAAAAGTAATCATGAATTGTCTTCTAGAATCAGGCAAAACAAACAAAGAATTTTAAAAATTAATGATTCTATTAAACAAAGTTCAATAAGAAAAACTATTTTAACACATCAAATTGAAACCGATACAGATGAACTTTGTTCTAGGTTTATGAAGGTTAAGAAAAAATGAAGAAACAAAGATTTCACTTTATCGGTAATTGGAAGAATGGAGATCCATTAGTTATTTGTTCTTATGGTTCTTCTAAAAAACAAGCTTGGTTTAATCTTCTTCGTGCTAGAAAAAATAAAAAATACACATATAGAAAAGGTGATGGATTTTCTATGAAATATATCACTGAAGAAGAATTAGCAAAACAAAACAAAAGATTTCGCAAGTATGGTCATACAACTTATATTGTTGATGGCGATGATGTTGAAATAAATTAATGGGTTAGCTTCACCGATAAGAAAGCATGGAGGTTATAAAAATGGAATATAAAAAATTAAATGAATTAACAAATGATGATTTAAAAGATTTAGAGTTATCTAAATGTGAACTTAGACATAATATTTCAAAAGATTATGGTCACTCATATTCTTGTGAAAATTTACTTGGTGATTATCATATTAAATTTCAAAAGAACTTTAATGAATTAGCTTACTATACCATTCTTGGTGTTCAAAAAATTAAGGAGGTTGGTAAAGTTGCAACCGTAAATTGTTACCGTAGATGGACTAAAGGAACATCTAAAACTGGTTCAACGTATCATCAAGTTCAACTAATCTTTGGTAAAGATACATTCTTAACGAGAATGATAAGCGATAGAGAAATTGCCCTATTTAATATCTGGGTTCAACAAAAGAAAATTAAGCCAATTAATTGGGTAGAAGTTCCTGAATCATTAGGTGTTGAAGATTCATTTAGTTTAGATATAGAAGAATAAGGTTTTTCTTCTATGTCTAAAGAGTCGTATATAAAAGGATTAAAGTTCTGTAAAGAAAATTATTCAAGTCTTAGGAAAACTGAGTTATTAATTATTCGTGATAAATATATTCATAAATTCAAAAATATAGAATTATTTAAAAATCCTTGTTCGAGATATATGGAAAATCGACTTGATTACTATTGTGGTTGTGTCGATTATCTTAATACATTATTAAGAAATTTTATTTAAGGAGAATGATTTAATTTGAAAAAGAAAAATAAAAAAATTTTTGTTGGTGCATTATCAACATTACTTATTTTAGGAGGAACATCAGCTGTTATTGGTGTTGCTAGTGATGGATTTAAAAACTGGGATACCTCCACTTGGTTCCAAGATGAATTTAAAGATGTAAAAGTAGAAAGTAAGACTGTTGCTCATGATGGAACTAAAAAAGAACTTGATATTGTTGTTCCAGAAGGTGCAACTTATGTAGCTACAATTAAAAAAGGTGAAGAAACAGTTACTGAATGTATTGAAATTGGTGTTTATGATTACGAAGTAGTCGTTACAATTGGTGAAAAAACAAAGACTTATAAGGCTCAACTTAATATCGTTGAGAATTCAGATGTTTCAATTAATGCTATTAATAACATTAAGAAAGTTAAGGTTGATGAAACTACTTATAAATTAACAGCAACAATTACTCCAGATCATGCAACAAAAAAAGATTTAAATTGGTCAATCGCTTTTAAAAATCCTGAGTCAGCCTGGGCTAAAGGTAAAAACTTAAGCGAATATGTTACTATGACTAGTGATCATAATTCAGCAACTATTAAAATGTTAAACAGATTTAGCGAACAAATTATTGTTAGAGCTACTGCTACAGATTACACTCAAGTTTCAGCTAGTTGCACTGTTGATTGTAAAAGAGTTTTACTTTCATCAGATGTTAATTTAAAGAGTGAATCTATTGAGCCGACACCTTTTATTTCTGGAATTTCCGCTGAATATGGTGAAGGAATTTTAATTGATATTGGTAAAATTACAGCTGAAAATACTACTTCTTTAACTGGCACAGAAGATATTGGATTAAATGCGTACTTTGACGAAACAGTTAATCTAAGTGAAGGAACAATAGCTTATGATAAAGTAACTGAATTTAGTTATTCATTTGCTGGATCTAGTGATACTAATATGAGTGAAGATTTCATTGCACTCGTCCATCAATTTCTTGAATTTAAAGATTCAAATTCTTCATTACGTTGGACTGGTGTAAAAATTGAAGATGAACCAGGAAGACTTGATGCTGTTGATGATTTCTTAACTCAAATTGGTGAAGGTAGTCATACTGGTGTTTATTCAAAGAATATTCATGCGTCTTTAGAAGGTGGAGTAAGTAAAGATTTCTCAATTTATATTACTAATACAAATCATCTTGTTCGTGAGATTGATTTAAGCGAGAGTAATATTATCTTTTAATTATTATGAGCAAAAAAGGAATTTATTATTTAATTAGCTTCCTTTTGATATTCGGTTTAATTGGTGTCGGAATTGGAATCGCTTATAAATTAACTAATGGATTTCAAAATATAACTTCATTCGTTGTAGTTAATTCTAATGGAAAATTAGTAATTAATGGATCAAATGAATATCTTGAATTTAATGGATTAAATAAATTTACAATCAATGGTTTAGGAAATAAGCCATTTGATTGTAACATTTATGGAAATTCATCCTATAAATATCTTGTAAATGATACTGAACAAAATTTCTCAGCTGTAAAACAGTCATTAAATAGTTATTTTGATGTTGAAATTAATGGAAATGAATTTTCTATCACACCTAAATATCTAGCCGAAGATATTGTTAAAAGTTTATATAAAGAAACTACTGTAACAATAGATGAAACTTTAAAGAAAAATGAAGCATATTTTACAGCTAAGATAACTACAGATTCTGAAACATATAGTTTCAATATCATTTATAACCTTGTTTCAGATATTACTTTTGATTCTTCTGGAGTTGTATTTGAATGAAATCTTTAGGAATATTATTAACTTGCTTGAGCTTAATCAATGCTCCTATTAAATTTACCACTTCTTTAGATCCTATATATAATGAATTAATGCAAGATAATTCTTTTGCTTCACATGAATTTTTATTTAATAAAGATATTCCTTTGCATAAAGAGTATTCAGGGCTTCTATTATATGAACATCCTAAAAATGATTTGATTTTCTATATTTTTAATGCTACTGGTTTCGATATTCTTAATCCTAATGAATGTCGAATTTCATTAGCTTATAATTCAGATGAATTTAATCATTATAAATTAGACTATCTGGGTAATACTCAGGACAAAAAATTTTATAAGTTTAAAATCGAAGATTTTGTTATTAATCCACTTGATGATAAAAGAGAGTATAAAATTGCTGAATTTGAAGTTAAGCAAGAACGAATTTATGAAAACGATAAAGCTATTGCTGTTAAAGAATCTAATATTTATCATTCAAGTAGTATTAATCAAAGTTATTTATTTGATTCAAACGGATACACTTGTAAATCATTAACTACTATTATATTAGATGTTAAATCAGATTATTATCGTGTTCCGGGTTCAACTACAGCATTTCCATTTGAGGGTGTGGCTCATAACGATATATTCTACATTTATTTCTTAATGCCTAGTCAATATGGCGATTTAATAAAAATTGATATAGAACGGTATGAAAATTTTGAACATACTTTAACTATTAACGATTTTGATTTAAACCCAACAATTTACGATGATAGTTATAAGAATAAATATTTTAGAGAAATTATCACAAATGAGGATAAAACAATATTAGATGAAAATAAAAACTTTTTTTGGAATCCATCTAATTGGTTTGTTGGAGGTAGTAAAGGTGTAAACCTTAAGAATCTTCAAAGATTTAATTTATCCGATATTGCAAAACTTAATTCTGATAGCAATGATTATTGCTTGTCAAAAGATTCATCTACGCAGTTAATTAACTGGTTAAGTAATCCGTCGACTTTAGTTAAGAATGATCCTTATGTGATTCGTTATTCTGTAAAAGAATTTTATAAAAACCAAACCCAAAAATATGGTTCATTAGGTCAGATTTATTGGGAAACTGAATATAAGAAATATTCTATGACTGATATTGATGTTATTACTTGTACTTTTCAAAAAGATGGAAAAGAATACACTTTACCAGTTGTTAGCAATACTAATAATCAATATGTCGGAAATGATGTAAAGCCTCGTGATGAGCTAAAATGGATTTTAATTCTTATTTCTATAATATTGGTTTTGTTGCTTCTTATACCTATTCTCCCTTATGTTTTACAGTTAATTGTATGGGTAATTACTTTTCCATTTAAGTTAATTAAGTGGATTATAAATTTATTTAAAAAAGATAATAAAAAGAAAAAATAATTTCATTAAAAGATTGGAGGAAAATTAATGAAGAAATTTAACTACACTGCTTTAAAATTGGTTTTAGCTATCTCTATTTTATTGAGTGTAGTTTTTTTATTTTATTATTCTTTTAATCCATTTATTAACTTTAGTAAAGGTTCTTATATTTTACAAAAAGATTTAATAAACTGTGTATTTCTTAATCAAAATGATTTATTTGGCTTAGAATTCACTTCCGAAAACACATTGACCGAATTTACTTTTGTTGCTAATGAAGAAGGAATGAATGTCGTTTCAGAGCAATCATTATTTTATAGCTATAAAGATGGAATGATTACAATAAACAACATAATCGAATATTTCATGTATGGTAAAAATTTCGTTTATAAGGATAGCAATCATTCATTATTAGAAAAGGTATATTAATGAAAAAGTTTATCAATAAATATAAATTTTATTTATTAAATTTATTAATAATTGGAATAATCTTAGCTCTTTTAATTCTTTATAGATTTAATTCGTTCAATCGCTTTTTATTTAGTTTAAAATTCAGTTTCAATTCTATCGTTTATTATTTTAAAGCAATCTTTCAAGTTGGTCATGAGTCCATTCCTAAAACAACTTATGACTATATTATGGATGTTAATTCTGGAATTATTGATTCTCCAATCATCGATAAAATAGAATTTGGTCTTCCTATTAATTTTGATTTGCTCGGAAAATATTTTTCAAAAAGTTGGTGGTGTTTTTGGAACATGATCAACTTCAAAGATAGCTTTAGATTCTTTATTAATTTCGCATTATCATTAAATTTAATTATCTTTTTCGTCATTAGTGTCTTTATTTTATTTACCGTATTTAAAACATTTTATTTTAGTGAAAATGATATTAATGCAATTGGTTCCACTAGTGGGATGAAGCGATTTAATAAAATTAATTCACGATATTTAATTAGACTAAAAGAGTTTTTAATTAGTTATCATGATTTTAATAAACGTTCTAAATTTTATATTCTCTTTATTGCTCTTTTTCTTTTCTTCTTTGATATTGTTAGTGTTTTAATGGATTCATTTTGTTACTTTTTATTATTTGCTAGTAATTTTGATTTCATTCTAATTTATAAGTTCACTTATTCTTCAATTTATTCGTTTGTTAGTTCACTTAGATTTGTTCCTTTCTTTATTTGGATGATTGTTATTTATATTATATTTGATAAAATTCGAGCAAAAAGAGCCTTACGAAAATTAATGGTTTTTGATTATAAGAATCGAAATTTCGTTGAAGAAAAAACTGGCGTTTGTAATATCGTTAAAGGTGCGCCTGGTGTTGGTAAAACACTTCTTCTTACTGATTTAGGAAGAACTACAGAACAATTATTTAGGTACAATCTTCTAGACACAATGAATAAATATTCTTCTTACTTCCCTAATTTTGATTTAAGGATGTATGAGGAATATATGAAATATTTAAAAATTAATGGATTAGTCAATAACCATTCACAATTAGAAGATAAAATTCTTGATAGAAAAAGAAGATTCTTGAATTTATTTGGAAATAATTTAGTGAGTTATGAAGAACTTAAAAAATATCTATTCGGCTATGACTTTAGATCTAACAAAATGAGATATTATAACGGTCTTTATTACATTGATTTCTTTGAATTCTTAATTACTTACGGTGAAGCTTATTTTTATTACATTAGCGACAAGCCAATTATTTATTCTAATTATTCTATTCGATTTGATTATTCGGTTTATGGCAAGGATTATTTTCCTTTATGGAATTATGATTATTTCACTATTCATAAGGACAATATAGATCCATTAACCAAATATTCCCATATTATCGATATGGATTCATTGCGATTAGGTAAAAAGTTTAATCCAGATACTACAATTTTAGGGTTTGGCGTTCTTTGTTTTACTGAGTTTGATAAAGAAAGAGGTAATCAGATTTCTAATAACAAATATAGGAAAGATGATTATAAACCAAATCCTACAAACGATGAATTGACTAAATATTTAAAATTGAGTAGACAAGTAGCAACTATTGATTATAAGCCATATTTCAAGATGTTCACTGACCTTCAAAGAACTGGGGATTTGTCTTTAAGTAATGTTGAGATTAGTGAATGTGTTATTAAAATCAAGGAAAAACAAAGGAAAAATACTCTAACTTTATTCATCATCGAACCATTAATTTGTGAATTTTTCATAAATTTAGTAAATAGATTTATTAATCACTATCGTTCTACTAGAAATTATTACAGCTTCTTTTATTGTTTCTTAGTTAACCTTTTAAATCCTTTTAAAACTTATCTTGAAAGAAGATCTAATATTTATGGCTATTCAAAATTAAAACTTGAAGTTAATGTTGGTGATGATGAATCTGATGTTTCTACTTCTACTTATTATTTACTTAATAAAAAGGCTTATGCTAAAGCTTATTCAACTGATACACACTACGGATTCTTTAAAGAATCTTTAAACAGTGAAAAAACTAATATTGATGATAAGCCATCTTATTCTAGTCTTAGAGCCTCGGCTAATGAAATTAAAGCTCAAAATTCGTTCTTAGGAAATGATCTAGATAAGTCATTTCATAAAAAAATTATTGATGATGAAACAGGAGAAATTAATTTATGAAATTTATAAATCCAAATAAAATTTATTGGGTAAGTGACAAGAATTTAGGTATTAAAGGTTTTCCTAATTCTGGACATAGGGTTTTAATAATTTGGTTTAATAGAGAAAAAAATATTTGTCGAGTAAAGACAATTACTTCTTTAGTGAAAAAAGTTATAGATAAGAAAACCAATAAAGAAAAATTTATTTATAAATTGAAAGCTCTTAATAAAGCAAGAGTCGGTATTATACAACCTGTTCCTATTTAAACATTAAATAGCGATCATTGGTCTGCTATTTCAAATGAATCAAAAGTAATCTCTTTAAATTGTTTGAAATACGATGATAAAAGTTATAGAAAACCTAAATTTTTAATTAAAAAGAAATCTTTATATTAAAAATGAGGTAGACTTGTTGACTACCTCTAGGTGGTACAAATGGTTTTAACCGGTACCTAATTTAAATATAACAAAATCAGTCAAATTGTCAAGGAGTAATTTTATGCAAAACAATGTTGATTTTTCTTTAAATACATCTTATGAAATTGACTTAGAAAAAGATGAAATTCTTTTTGGAAATTCTGAGTTAGGGGGGTTGAGTAATACCCCCCTAACCACACCAAAAAATTTAAGTCAAAACGTATGTATCGACTATTTAAAAATGCGATTAGATTCAGTGTTTTTCCCAGATTCATTACGTTTTAAAAATTTACTAGATACTCTTCGAGTTACTAAACAAAATTATGATACTGATATTCGTGTTGCAAACTATTCAAAAACTTATGTATTTGATAGTAATGTTGTTATTGCTACTGGTGGTGAATTCACAAAAAATGATAAAGGCGAAGAAACAACACTAATCGAACTTAAAGGACAAGCGTGTAGAGAATTTGAAGCTCGTGGTGGAAATTGGATAGAATTATTTGATGAGTTATTTAAGTTAAATGCTTCTTGTAGAAGAATAGATATTGCTCTAGATGATTTTACTGGGCTTATTAAAAAAGAACAATTGATAAAAAAAATAAATCGGCATGAATATGTAAGTAATCGGAAGAATGATCCAGTGATTGAATATAGTGCAAATGGTGGATTCTCAATCACTTTCGGTAAGTATTCTGATAAAACATTATGTATTTACAATAAGTTATCTGAAAGAAAAGCAAAGGGAATTGATGTTTTAGCTACTGACTGGATGAGATATGAAAGCCGTTTTAAAGATAAAAGTGGTGATATAGCATTTAACGAAGTTTATATTGGTTTGGCTCAAGATAAATTAGATGTTGTTGCGAAAGAATTATTAAAAGGGTTGATAGAATTCAAAAAGCATATAACTACTGAAGATGAAAATCATTTGTATAGAGAAAAAAATCGGAGTTTATGGGACAAACTTTGTAATGTAGATGACAAAATTAAAATTGTTAATCAGTATAAAGTTGAAGCTTCCATAACTAAAAAAATAAATTGGTTAAATCGTTCAGCTTCCAAAAATAGAATTTTAATGGAATTAACTTCACCACTAAAATTTAATGAACTTGATGGTTATTTTGTTTTTACTCATATACCAAAATTAAAAAATCGTGAAATCGCTTCAATTAACTACATGAGAAAAGCAAATGGATTAAGCGAAATAACCTTAGAAGAAGCACAATCTTAT
>CAUWDL010000055.1:0-8614 GCA_963557285.1 uncultured Bacilli bacterium
CAATTAAATATAACGGTTAAAAAGAAACAAAAATTTTACCTGTTGCAGATCATGGATATGCAGTACAAATCGTTATCAACGCTATGCTTGATAAAAAAATTATTAAATCAATCGACGAAATAAAAGCTACAGGACATAGAGTAGTCCAAGGTGGTGCTTATTTCGATAGATCAGTTGTTTTCAATGATGATGTTTATAACAAAATTGAAAACTTAATTCCATTAGCACCTTTACACAATAAAGCACACTTAACAGGTTACAATGCGTTCAAGAAAGTATTACCAAATACTCCAGCAGTTGCTGTCTTTGATACCGCTTTCCACCAAACAATGGAACCTGAGGATTATACATTCCCAATTCCTTTTGAATACACCGAAAAATATCAAATTCGTAGATATGGCGCTCATGGTACAAGTCACAAATATTTATCAGAAGTAGGTGAAAAATACGTCGATAAAGACCACAGAAGAATGATTATTTGCCACTTAGGTAGTGGAGCTAGTATAACTGCTACTAAAGATGGAAAATGTGTAGCTACTTCAATGGGCTTAACACCTTTAGGTGGAATTATGATGAATTCAAGAACTGGTGATATGGATCCAAGTGTTTTCTATCAAATTGCTAGTATGACAGGAAAAGATGTTGAAACATTATTCCAAGAATTCAATAAGCAAAGTGGATTAATGGGTGTTTCAGGAGTTTCAAACGACTCAAGAGATATTGCTGCAAAAGCTGCTGAAGGTGATAAGAGAAGTCAATTAGCAATGGATTTGTGGGCAAGAAGAGTCGCAGATTTTATTGGCCAATATTACGTTAGACTTGGCGGGTGTGACTTAATTATTTTCAGTGCCGGTATTGGTGAAAACGCACCAAATTATAGAAAAATTGTATTAGATAGAGTTAAAGAAGCTTTAGGAATTGAATATAGCAATGAATTAAATAACAAAGCTACAGGCGTTGAACAACTTATTTCAACTCCAAATTCAAAAGTTAAAGTCGCTGTTATCCCAACAGACGAAGAAGTTATGATTGCAAGAGATGCTTACAATCTTTGCTTAAAATAGATAGTTGAGACATATGAACGAATTAAAAAATTATATTTTAGAAGAAGGTAATAAATTCAAATCTGAATATAGCGAATTCTTAGAACAAGTGAAAAAACACGATAGAATCGCGG
The DNA here is from genome assembly GCA_963557285.1 of uncultured Bacilli bacterium. Classification (GTDB taxonomy): domain Bacteria; phylum Bacillota_I; class Bacilli_A; order RFN20; family CAG-826; genus Onthovivens. The sequence continues at coordinate 1,178 of CAUWDL010000055.1, forward strand.
TTTTTAGACATATTATGCCAGATTTTGATGCTTTAGGTACTCAATTTGGTCTCGCCACATGGCTTAAAGAAAATTTTCCAGAAAAAGAAATTAAAATTTTAGGAGATAATCACGTAGTTTTTACGCCACGTGGTTTATTTCCTGAAACTGATAAACTTAATGACTCATGGTTTGACGATGATTTTTTAGCAATTATTGTCGACGTTGGAGATTTAAAACGTATTGCTGATCCACGTTTTCAAAAAGCATCTTACAAAATTAAAATCGATCACCATCCTGCAACAGATAATATTTTTGATTTATCAATTACAGATACATCAAAAGCTGCTGCAAGCGAGCTTGTTGTAAACTTGCTTCTCAACTTAGATGTTGAATATAAATTTACTGAGGAAGCTGCTAAATATTTTTATATAGCATTAACAGGTGATAGTGGAAGATTCCAATACAATTCTACTACTCCTCACACTTTTGAAATTGCAATGTTCTTATTATCATGTGGTATTAACATCACAAAAATTTATGAAAAAATGTATGAAAAGAACATTAGCGATTTAGAAGTTACTAAATTTATTCTTAATAATTTTAAAGTCAGTGAACACGGTGTCGCTTACTACGTATTAAAACAAGATGATTTGAATAAACTCGGTCTTACATGTGATAGAGGAAAAGAAAATGTTAACTTATTCTCTAGCATTAAGGGCATAAATATTTGGTGCTCAATCACTGAAGACATAACAGAACCATGTTTTAGAATCAGTATTAGAAGTAGAAATTATACAATTAACGGCGTTGCAAAAGAATACAAAGGTGGTGGACATGCTCAAGCAAGTGGCTGTCAAATTAAAGATTTAACTGAATTACCTGGATTCATTGCAGCTCTTGATGAATTAATCGTAAAAGGAAACTAATGAACGATTTTTTACCTCTACATATCAGGACAGGTTACACATTTTTATCAAGTGGAATTTTATTAAACAGGCTTTTAAAAAAAGCTAAAGAATTAAATTATAAATATTTAGGTATAGCAGACCTGGAAGTGATGTATGCTATACCTGAATTTAATTCATTAGCAAATGAATACGGTATAAAGCCTATTTTTGGTATGGATATAGAGTGTGAAAAGTATTATTTTTCTTTATACATTAAAAATGAACAAGGTTATTCAAACCTTTGTGCAATTACTTCTTTAATTCATAAATTAAAGATAGATAACAAAAAAATATCATTAATTGAATTGCAAAAATATTTAAACGGTCTCATTGTTGTCTTACCAACTAAGCAAAATGAGATCTTTAATGAGGTTAATAAGAAATTAAACAATGAACTTCTTTTAATAAAATCACTTTGTGATGACCTTTTTGTAGGAATATCATCATTTAATTCCAGTGAGCATCAACACATTAACCTTATTAAAGATTATTTGAATAATTTAAATATTAAATATATTCCATTTCCTGATATTCTTTTTTTAAATAAAGACGAAGCTATCGTTTTAGATATTTTAACTGCTATTAAGAAAAATGTTACTATTGAACGTGATTCTTTGCCTAGCGATTTAGATTCGTACTTAAAAGATAAAGTTACTTATATCTCACAATTTAATGAATACAATAATTCGTTTTCATCTTTTTTGTCTCTTATTAATTTTTCTTTTGATAGAAAACGTGGTGAATTAATAAAATTTGTTGATAACAATAGCTCAAGAGAACTATTCATTAATCTTATAAATGAAGGCGCAAAAGAAAGAAACATCGATTTAAACGATAAGAAATATAAATATAGATTAAACAAAGAATTTAGTGTAATTAAAAAAATGGGTTATATCAACTATTTTCTTGTTGTTCAAGATTATATTAAATACGCTAAAAATAACAATATTCCAGTCGGTCCAGGAAGAGGCAGTTCCGCTGGCAGTTTAATCGTATATTGCCTTGGCATTACCGATGCTGATCCAATCAAATATAATTTACTTTTTGAACGTTTTTTAAACGAAAAAAGAAATTCAATGCCAGATATCGACGTTGATATTTCCGATATTAAACGTGAACAAATAATTGAGTATTTAATCGATAAATACGGCGCTAATCGTGTTGCAAGAGTTTCAGCATTTCAAACAATCGCTGCAAAGCAAGCACTTCGTGATATCGGAAGAGTGTATGGTTATACCCAAGCTATGATTAATGAATTAGCAAAAAGTATTCCTAATAATTTTAAAGATGAAAATTCAAAAAATTTCTCTTTAGATTATGCTTATGAAAATATTCCTGCATTTAAAAAACAAATTGAAATACCTGATTATAAATTCATTTTTGAGAAAGCTCATCTTATAGAAGGATTACCAAGGCAGCGTGGTCTTCATGCTGCAGGTGTCATTTTAAACGATAATGATTTAGATTCAATCATCCCACTTGATTATGATCAAAGTGATTTTATTGTAACCGAATATGAAAAAGATTATTTAGAGCCACAAGGCTTTTTAAAAATGGATTTATTAGGCCTATCAAATCTTACAGTTATTGAAAAATGTTTAGAAAAAATAAAAATTACACATAACGTAGAACTTAAAATGGAAGATATTCCATTTGAAGATAAATCTGCTATTAAAATTATTCACGACCTAAAAACAATGGGTATATTCCAACTAGACACTCAAGCTGCTTTTAATGCGCTAGTTAACATTGAACCTGATTCTTTTAACGATATTGTCGCTACAATTTCATTAGATAGACCAGGTCCAATGCAATTTATACCAAGTTACTCTAGAAGAAAAAAAGGAATAGAAAAAATAACATATCTCTCACCAAGTTTAGAACCTGTTTTAAAAGAAACTTATGGAATTATAGTTTATCAAGAGCAAATTATGCAAATTGCCCAAACATATAGCGGATTCAATTTTGCAGAAGCTGATTTATTTAGAAGAGCAATTTCTAAAAAACATCGTGAAGAAATATTAAAAATGAAGGATTCTTTTATTAATGGTGCGATTTCTTTAAAGCATTCAAAAGATGAAGCAAATATATTATTTGAACAAATATTAAAATTTGCTAATTATGGTTTTAATAAATCTCATGCTGTTTGTTACGCAATGATTGCATGTAAAGAAGCATACTTAAAAGCGAATTATCCAATTGAGTTTTATTCAGCAATATTAGATCAACAATACGGTGCAAACGATGTTAAATTTTCTAAATATTTAGCAGAAATAAAAAAATCTAATATTCCTGTTTATCTACCAAACATTAATGAATCAGGCTTGCACTTTGAGTCTTTTAATAACGGTCTACTTCTTCCACTATTAGGTATTTCTAATTTGCAATCGAGAACGATTATAAATATTATAAGCGAAAGGAACGCTCATGGTAAATTCACTTCTTTTATCGATTTTGTTGTGCGAATGGCATCTACTCAAGATAAAATAAGTGAAAATCAATTATCTAGATTAATTGACGCTGGATGCTTTGACTCATTAGATTCAAATAGAAAAAGTTTAAAAGAGTCAATACCATTAGCAATACAATATGCAAATAATACGATTTATACATCTGGTTTATTATTTGATTCATTCGGACTTACTTTTTCACCTGTAGAATGTGAAGACGATCCAATCGAAAGAATTAATAACGAATATGATGCTTTGGGAGTTATGCTAAGTGATTCACCACTTAATTATTTAGATGATAAACTAAACAAATCACTAATAACTCCAATTGAATCATTAAAAGCAGGCAAGGTTTGTATTATTTGTGGATTGATAAGAAGTATTAAAGTTATTAAGGTTAAAAACGGCAAGGATAAAAATAAGCCAATGGCATTTATTACCTTATACGATGATACAGATGAAATTGACTGTACAATGTTCCCTGGAAAATTTAAAGATTTTCAAAATGAATTATCTATTAATCAAATTCTAGTTCTTAAAGGATATAAAGAAATAAGAAACAATAGAGCTTCTTTTTTAATCAATAATTGCAAAATATTAAGGAGTTAAAATATGCCAAAATTATTAATTATCGACGGAAACAGTTTGCTATTTAGAGCATTTTACGCTCTTTACGCAATAAATCCCGATGCAATAATGCGAACAAAATCAGGTACACCTACTAATGCTATATATATTTTTTCTAATATGATTGCGACTTTACTGTCATCACTTAAAAAAGATGATGGTATTTTCGTCGCATTTGATGCAGGCAAAAAAACATTTAGACACAAAGAATTTGCTGATTATAAAGCGAATAGGCCAAAGACTCCTGAAGAACTTATTACGCAACTTCCAATTGCACGAGAATTTCTGGATTCATTAAATATATTACATTACGAATCTGACGAATTAGAAGCTGATGATATATGCGGAATCATGGCTAATAAAGCCAAAAAAGAAGGCTACGAAGTTGAAATTTATACAAGTGATAAAGATTACTTACAATTAATTGATGAACATGTAACTATTGAATTAATAAAAAAAGGTTTAAAAGATATTCACAAAGTAGATCATGATACTTTTGTTGATGAATGGGGATTTGAGCCAATTCAAATTTGTGATTACAAAGGTTTAAGAGGTGATGATTCAGATAATTTAAAAGGAATTCCTGGTGTAGGAGATAAGACAGCAAAACAACTCATTGCTAAATTCGGCGACCTTGAAAATATTATCGCCAATGCAGATCTCAAGACTAAAGTCGGTAGAAATTTAGTCGAATATCAAGATAATGGTAGAATGTGTAAACATCTTGCAATTATAGCTATTGATAGCAATATTCATTATAATCCTTGTGACGCCATTTACAAGGGATTCGATTTAGATAAAATTTCAACTTTTTCAAATAAATATGAATTTAAGCAATTGCTTAATAAATTGCCAAAAGGCTTAGTTCTTAAAAAAGAAAACACAGAAAAAGTTCATATTTACGATGTTTTGGATATAAATGATATCAAAAGTTCGTCTGCATTAGGTTTTGCAATTGATATTGAAAACATAAATTATCACGAAGCCAAGTTGTATGGAGTATCAATTACAACTAAGGAAAATACTTACTATATAGATAAAAATTCATTATTAAATAATAAAGAAATTTTAGATATATTAAGTTCAGATGTAGTTAAAAAATATTGTTTTGATTTAAAGAAGATTTTGGTAGTTTTAAATAAAAACAATATTAGCTTTAAAGGTATTGAGTTTGATCTCATGCTAGCTAATTATTTAGCTGACTCCAATTCAAAAGGCGATATTGAATCTCTTTTAATTTCACAAGGTATTGACATCTCATATATTAATGAAAATTCATCTATGCTTTTAGATGAGACTTCAAAAAAATTATCAGCAATAACAAGCTATTATTCATTTAATCTTGCTGAACATTTTAAAAATATTTTAAAAGAAAAAAATCAGCTTAATTTACTATTTGATATTGAAATGCCACTTGCACATGTTCTTTCTAAAATCGAGATTGAAGGGTTTCCGTTAAACAGAGAATCTCTTCTAAACTTTAAAAATGAATTTCAAGCAAAGATCGATGTGTTAACATCGGAAATTTATGAATTAGCTGGCCAAGAATTTAACATAAATTCGCCAAAGCAAGTTGCTTTTATTCTTTATGAAAAATTAAATTTACCAAGTAACAAAAAGCAATCAACAAGCGTTGATTACTTAACAACAATTTCATCACTTCATCCTATCATTAATAAAATTTTAGAATATAGAAAATATACAAAATTAATATCAACATATATAGACGGCTTAATTCCTTTTATCAGTTCTGATGGCAATGTTCACCCAACTTTTAATCAAGCTCTTACAACTACCGGAAGACTTTCATGTAGTGAACCTAATTTACAAAACATTAGTACACGAGATGAGGAAGGTAAACAAATAAGAAAAACATTCTTTTACAAAGAAAACAATGTTGAAATTTTATCATTAGATTATTCTCAAATAGAACTTAGAATTTTGGCTCATTTATCTAATTCAAAATCATTACTCACTTTCTTTAATGAAGATAAAGATATTCATAGTGAAACAGCAAAATTAATTTTTAATCTTGATAGAGAGCCTACTTCACTTGAAAGAAGAAAAGCTAAAGCGGTTAATTTCGGTATTGTATACGGAATTAGTGATTGGGGTCTAAGCGAACAATTAGAAATCAGTGTTTTTGAAAGTCGTCAAATCATCATGAATTTTTATAAAGCTTTCCCTGAAATCAAAAATTATTTAAATTCATTGATTGATGATGCTAGCAAGTTAGGCTACGCTACAACTATGTTTAATAGAAGAAGATATTTGCCAGAAATCAATTCTTCTCAATATCAAGCAAGAGAATTTGCAAAAAGAGCTGCTATGAATGCTCCAATTCAAGGTAGTGCTGCTGACTTGATTAAAATCGCTATGATTAAAGTTGATGAGGCTCTTGAAAAAAATCACTATAAATCAAAAATAGTAAATCAAATACATGACGAACTCATTTTAAAAGTTTATGATGACGAAAAAGAAGAAGTTTATAATCTTGTAAAAAACATAATGGAAAACTGTGTTTCTTTAAAAGTAAAATTAAAAGTTGATGGAGGATACGCTAAAAATTGGTTTTTAGCTAAATAACTATGCCAGAATTACCAGAAGTTGAAACTGTAAAAAATATATTAGAGCCTTTAATAAAAGGAAAAACAATTGATTCTATCGATGTTTTTTATGATAGATTAGTTCAAAGTGATCTAACTGAATTCAAAACATCATTAATTGGAAAAACTATTATATCCATTTCTAGATATGGAAAATATTTGTTTATTCATTTATCAGATTGCAAAGTTATAATCACGCACTTAAGAATGGAAGGAAAATTTAGAACATCAAACAACAAAAAAGACGCTAGAATTAAGCATACATCAATGATTTTTTATTTTAGTGATGGCACTACATTATCATTCGATGATACTAGAAAATTTGGATTAATGTATTTAACGGATGAATCTAGTCTTCAAAACATCCCAATGATTAAAAAACTTGGAATTGAAGCAAATAAAGTTAAATTAGCTGATCTTCCAATACTTTATAAAAAATTTAATAGAAAAAAACCAATTAAAGAATTGCTTTTAGATCAAACTATTCTTTGTGGAATCGGTAACATCTACGCAGATGAAATTTGCTACGCTACTTCTATAAATCCTTTTACATTAGGCTGCTTTTTAACTAACAATGATATAGATAATATTGTAGCAAACGCTAAAACAATTTTAGAAAAAGCAATAGACGCTGGTGGCTCTACTATTTATTCTTTTCACCCTTCAGAAGGTGTTGATGGAAGATTTCAAGAAGAATTACTTTGTTATGGACGAGCAGGGCAAATATGTCCTAATTGCGGAACTAAGTTTCATAAGGAATTTTTAGGTGGCAGAGGCACAACTTTTTGCCCAAACTGTCAGCTCGATCATTCATTAGAAAAAGCG
>CAUWDL010000056.1:0-8539 GCA_963557285.1 uncultured Bacilli bacterium
CTTCTATTTTATTTGTTCCTATGGCTCGTTTCATTATCGAAGCTTCAAAATATGATTTAAATAATTCAGGGAATAATGTTAAAACAATAAATTTCATTCAATTAATCCTTCAATAACATGGATAACTATTTTTTTGTTTTTTATGTCCACATCCTTAATAAAGAAATCGTTAAATGGAACAAAAAAGAAGGACTTTGAATTTTTAGAAACTTTTAATGTTATTTGAGATGGGAATTCTTCTACAGAAGAAACAATTCCTAGTTTTAAATTTTCTTCATCGTATACTTCGCACTCTTTTAGATCGTCGTAATAATATTCGTCTTCATATAAAATACTAAGATCTTTTTTTGCAAATATTTCAAGCCCAATAAATGGCTCGATTGATTCTATTGTATCGTAATTTTCAAAAGAAATGATGTCTAAATTTTCACCTTTTGAATAAAAGGAATTAATTATAACTTCCTTATAAGAACCATCATTTAAAAGAATATATAATATATTATCTTTATTGTATCTAATTTCTTTAAATGAAGTGGTAGAAAAAACTCTTACCTCGCCTTTGAGTCCTTGTGCTTTTAATATTTTTCCAACTTTTAAATATTTTTCCATAATAAATATATTAAATAACTTATCATAAAAAAGAAAGGTGATTACTCACCTTTCTTTTCATCATCGAATGATTCAAATTTTAGATGGATGTGTTTGTTTTCTAATTTACCAGCAATAGAAACAATATCTCTAATTGCATTAGCAACACAGCCTTTTTTTCCAATCAATCTTGCGATATCAGCGTTTTCTGCAACAATTAAAATTGTTAAATCAGTATCAGATGACTCGTTTGAAATTTCTCTAATAAGGAGAGCATCCTTATTATTTAAAAAAGGATCGACTATTGTATGAATTAAAGTCGTGTAATCCATTACTATTCTCCTTTTTTAGGTGATTTTGTTGAGACAACTTTAGCTTTTTTAACTGTTGATGAAGCTTTTAATTCTTTAGCTTTAACGATTAAACCTTTTGCTGTTAAGATACCTTTAATTGTATCGCTGTATTGAGCACCTTTTGTTAACCAGTTTAAAGCAGCTTCTTCGTTAATATTTGCGTTAGCAATACCTTTTGATGGATCATAGTAACCAATTTGTTCAATATATCTTCCATCACGTGCATATCTGCTATCAGCAACAACGATTCTATAGAATGGTAATTCGTGTCTACCTTGTCTTGTTAATCTAATTTTTACTGCCATAATTTTTCTCCTTAACGAAACTAAGTTTATATGATTATAATTATGGTGTCAAGTATTTTTACTTTACACATAAAAATATTTTGACTTATTTGAATTATTCAAGTAAAATAGATAAGCGTTTGTTAATGCTACGGACGGTCCTCTTTATTTAATGTATACGAACGTCAAGAGAACGATTTGTGAAGGGAGAAGTAAAATGAATACAAATTTAGTAAAAGAAGTTGCTGCTACCCAATTAAGAACTGATATTCCATTTTTCAAAGCAGGTGATACTGTTAAAGTAATGGTTAGAATTACTGAAAATGGCAAGACAAGATTACAAGCTTTTGAAGGTGTTGTACTTGCAAGAAGAGGTTCTGGAGTTGCAGAAACATTTATCGTTAGAAAAATGAGCGGAAGTATTGGAGTCGAAAGAATTTTCCCAGTACATTCACCAAACGTTGCTAGCGTCGAAGTACTTAAAATTGGTAAAGTTAGAAGAAGTAAGATTTTCTATCTTCGTGAAAGAAGCGGAAAAGCTGCTAGAATTAAAGAAGTACTTAAGAAATAGTTTTAAATTAATTATTTATAACAATTTATTTATTAAAAATCCTATCATTAATTTATTAAATGGTAGGATTTTTTTATTAAATTATAAGAGTAAATATAATTTGATGCTTTTTGATTCACATATAGGTTATTATATTTATTATAAAAATTATGGAGGCAAATATGGAGCAAAATAAAAATCAGGTTAAAAATAAAGCTAATTTTAATTGGTTTCCTGGACATATGAAAAAAGCATCTATAAAAGTAGATGAACTTAAAAAGAATTTGGATTTTGTTATTATGGTTCTGGATGCTCGCGTTCCTGAGTCTTCATATAATACTTTCTTATTTGATACAATTTCAAATAAACCAAAGCTGATAATTTTTACAAAGTGCGATTTAGCTGATGATAAATTAACAAGTAAATGGATTGAATATTATAAGAATAAAGGGTATTGGACAATTAAGTTAGATTTTCATTCATCTAACAAGAAAAAAATTATCATTAATGAACTTTCGAATGTGGTTAAAGAAAAGCGTGAGAAAAACCTTAGAAGAGGTATTAAAAATTCATTATTTAAGGGCATTGTATTAGGAATTCCAAATGTTGGTAAATCAACTTTAATTAACACTTTAGCAGGGAAAAATATAGTAAAGGCTGCGGATACTCCTGGTGTTACAAGAAATATAAATTGGATAAAAGTTACTAATGAATTTTATATCTATGATACCCCTGGTATTTTACAACCGCATTTTGAAAATAAAGATATTGCGTCTAAATTAGCTTTGATTGGTTCTATAAGACAAGACATATTACCACTTGAAGAATTAACTAATTATTTATTAGATTTCTTAAAAAAACATAATAAACATACACTTGATGATTACTTGAAAATTGACTCTAATATTCCTAATATTGAAATTCTTAATCATATAGCAAGAAATAATGTTGGGTTATTAAAAGATGGTGTATTAAATATAGATGGAGCGATGAAACTTGTTTTAAATGATTTTAGAGATGCTAAAATCGGAAAAATTACAATGGATATTTTATAATTATGTTGGATTACGAAGCACAATTTTATAATGAAAAAACTAAAGTTATAGTTGGGATAGATGAAGCTGGAAGAGGACCTTTATGCGGCCCTGTTGTTGCAGCGTGTTGCATTTTAAAGTCAGATTATCACAATGAAGCTATAAACGATTCTAAAAAATTAACAGAGAAAAAAAGAGAAAAATTATATAAGGAAATATTAAATGATTGTATTGATTATGGTGTAGGAATTGTTGAAGCCGATAGAATCGATGAAATAAATATTTTAGAAGCTACAAAAGAAGCTATGAAAATTGCTTTATCTAAATTGAAGGTTGATTATGATCTTGTTTTAATTGACGCTGTAAAGTTGGATATCGAGAAGCCGTCAATCTCTATTATAAAAGGAGATGCTAAATGTGAATGCATAGCTGCTGCAAGTATTATAGCAAAAGTTACAAGAGATCACATTTTAATTGAATTTGCACATAAATATCCTGAGTATGGATTCGAAAAACATAAAGGATATGGCACAAAAAAGCATATTGAAGCTCTCAATAAATATGGTCCGATTGATGGCTGGCATCGTAAAAGTTTCGAGCCTATTAAAAGCATGATTACTAATAAATAATGAAAAAATGCTCCTTTTATTGATTTGTGTTAATGAAAGGAGTTTTTTAATGATTAATAGCAAAAGAAAAATACTTGCAGAGTTATCTTTAGAAAAAGAAGGCGACTGGGATTCTATGTATGAAATTATTAGAACTAAGTCTAAAGATATAGATGTCCAAAGCATTAATAATGTCGATGAGAAACTTTCTACACCTTATTTAACAATAGTTGATGATGAATATCCGTTAAGTTTTAAGAAAGGAATGATAAAACCACCGATAGTTTTGTATTATAAAGGAAATATAGGGTTACTTAATAATAAAACATTAATACGTTTATCTGTTGTAGGGAGCAGAAAATGTACAAAATATGGCTGTGAAGCTGTTAGAAAAGTTATTAGTGGTCTTTCAAAAGACTATATAGTTATTAGTGGTTTAGCTTATGGAATTGATGCAATAGCTCATAGAACTGCCATAGACAATGGCTTAAAAACTATTGCTGTTTTAGGATCGGGCATCGATTATATTTATCCAAAAGAAAATGCACAGTTGTATCATGATATCATTAAGTATGGTGGACTTATAATTAGTGAGTACCCAAATAATACAAAGCCAAAAAAGCCTAATTTTATTGAAAGAAATCGAATTGTCGCTTCATTAGGAAATTTTTTATTAGTTGGAGAAGCTTATGAACATAGTGGAACATCAACTACGGTTATGCATGCATTAAATTACGGAAATAATGTTGGATGTATCCCTTATCCTTCGCTACGGAACAGTAGTTGTAACAAATATATAAAAGAAGGTGCTTATTTAATTGAAACTGCTGATGATATAGAAACAATTATGAATGATGAAGGGGTAAGTTATTAATGTCTAATGAAAGCGATATTAAATTTAAGTCTAAAATGAATAAAGTAGATTTTTTAAATACTTCTTCTATTATGTATTCTGACGATGTTTTTATACTAATTAAAAAAGATAAAAAGCTTGATGGCAATGTTAAAATAACTTATTTAATTTCTCCTGCTAATGATGAAAATCGGATCTGTTTTAAGAAATTTTATTTTGGAAAATAGCCTTTGCTTTAAATCACATTTAAGTATCACTCTTTATTTTTTGCTTTGACAAAAGCCTATACTATATATATATTAGAATTTCGAGGTATTAAAGAAATGAAGTTAGTTATCGTTGAATCGCCTACAAAAAGTAAAACTATTGGGCAATATCTAGGTAAAGATTACCATGTTGAAGCAAGCGTTGGACATATTAGAGATCTTGCTATAAGTGGAGTTGGTGGTTTTGGCGTTGATGTTAATAACGACTTTAAGCCAAATTATGTTATTGATAAAGATAAGAAGGATGTTGTTAAAAAACTTTTAAGCTTAAAAAAAGAGAGCGATGAAGTAATTCTTGCAACCGACCCTGATCGTGAAGGAGAAGCTATTGCTTGGCATTTAGCTAATGTTTTAGATTTGCCTATTGAACAAACAAAAAGATTGGAATTTCATGAAATTACTAAAACAAGTGTAAAAAACGCATTAGAAAATCCAAGAACTATTGATCTTAATCTTGTTCATTCTCAAGAAGCACGTAGAATTATCGACAGAATAATCGGCTTTAAATTATCATCTCTTTTAAGAAGCAAAATAAGAAGTCAATCAGCAGGTCGTGTTCAAAGCGTTACTTTAAAGATAATTTGTGAACATGAAAAAGAAATTAATGAATTCGTACCTGAAGAATATTGGAACTTAAATACATCTATAAGTAAGAATGACAAAGTTTACGAAATTAATCTTACAAAAATTAATGATAACACAGCTAAAATCCCAAATTCTGAAACTGCTCAACAAGTTTTGGAACGGACAAAAGAAAATGTGCATGTTTCTTCAATCGAAGTAACTAATAAGAATATTTCTAGCAAGGAACCTTTTAGAACATCTACTTTACAACAAGAATGTTCGAGTAGATTTAAATTTAAAACACGTGAAATTACTTCAATCGCTCAACAACTTTATGAAGGCGTTGAAATTAATGGCGAATTAGTCGGTTTAATTACATACATAAGAACTGATAGTACAAAACTTAGTGATTTATTTATTCAAAACGCTAAAGATTATATTATCAATACTTATGGAGAAAAGTATTATAAAGGAAGCAAAAAAACTAAAGATGTTAAATTAGCACAAGATGCTCATGAAGCTATTAGACCTACTAATTTAAGTATTACTCCTGAAATAGCTAAACAATATTTAAATTTACATCAATATAAAGTATATAAATTAATTTACGAAAGAACATTGGCTAGTTTAATGCAAGATAAAGTTGAAGAAGTCACTACTATTGAATTTAAAAATTCACATCTTACTTTTAACTTAAAAGGCATAAAGGTTGTTTTCAACGGTTTTGATATTTTTAAATTGGAAGAAAATGAATCTTGTAAGATACCTGAGTTTTCAAAAGACGAATCTTTTGAACTTATAGAAACTGGAATCGCACAAAACTTTACAAAAGCTCCTGCTAGATATACGGAAGGAAAAGTTATTAAGTTGATGGAAGATAAAGGCATTGGAAGACCTTCAACATATTCTTCAACAATTCAAACATTATTAGCTAGAAAATATGTCACATTGACTCAAGGAAACTTAAAACCTACCGATCAAGGAATTTTAACTAGTAATGTTTTAACAAAATATTTTCCTGATCTAATGAATACAGAATATACAGCTGACATGGAAACTAGTTTAGATAAAATTAGCGAGGGAACTGAGGAAGAATTAAATGTAATTAAAAATTTCTATTTTCCTTTTATTGAGCATTTTGATGAAGTTAAAAATCAAATGTATAAGGAGCCATTAAAGACTACAGGTGAAAAATGTCCACTTTGTGGAGGAGATTTAGTAGTTAGAAACGGAAAGCATGGAGAATTTGTTGGATGTTCAAATTTCCCTGAATGTACTTATATCAAAAAAGATGAGAAAAACGAACCAAGAGAAGTCGGACGAAATTGCCCTACATGTGGCTCACCACTTGTTTATAGAAAAAATAGAAGAGGACAAGAATTTATAGGATGTTCAAATTTCCCAAAATGTAGATACATTGAAGGTGTTGAACCAGCAATAAATGAAAATGAAGTTGAAGAAAGAATTTGCCCTGATTGTGGAGGCAAGTTAGTTATTAAATCTTCACGTAGAGGACAATTTTATGGATGTTCTAATTATCCAACATGTCACCATGTTGAGCCTTTAAACAAAAAGAAAAGCAATGATGAAAATTAATGTTATTGGAGCCGGTTTAGCTGGCTGTGAAGTCGCAAATTATTTAGCAAATAAAGGGTATAAAGTAGACTTATACGAAAAAAGGCCACTTGTTAAAAGTCCAGCACATCATACTGATTTTTTTGCTGAATTAGTTTGTTCTAATTCTTTAAAAAATAAAAAACTTGATAACGCATGTGGATTATTAAAAGAAGAAATTAAACGCTTAGGCTCTTTAATGATGGAAGCTAGTGAAGTAAGTAAAGTGCCTAGTGGTGATAGTTTAGCAGTTGATAGGAATATATTTGCAAAATATATAACAGATAAAATAAAAAATAACAAAAATATTACTATTCATTATGAGGATGTAAATGACATTATTAATGATGGAATTAATGTTATTTGCACTGGTCCTTTGACTGATCAAAAATTACTAGATTCAATCAACAAAATAACCGGTACTAAATCTTACGGATTTTTTGATGCAAGTGCACCAATTATTGAAAAAGACAGCATTGATTTTTCAAAGGTGTTTAGAAAATCAAGATATAACCAAGGCGATGATACGTATATTGATTGTCCAATGGATAAGGAACAATATACTAGTTTTTATAACGCCTTAATAAATGCTAAAAAAGCACCTCTTCATTCTTTTGATACTCAATATTTTGAAGGCTGTTTGCCTATTGAAGTAATTGCTTCACGTGGAATAGATACACTTAGATATGGACCATTAAAACCTGTTGGCTTAGACTATGGTGGTAAAGATTTTTATGCGGTTGTTCAATTAAGACAAGATGATTTAATTGGTAACTTGTATAATATGGTTGGTTTCCAGACCAATTTAACTTATCCTGAACAAAAAAGAGTATTTAGCATGGTTCCTGGACTTGAAAACGCTTAATTTATTCGCTACGGTTTAATGCATAGAAATTCATATATATATGCTCCAAAGGTTCTTGATGATTTTTTAAGATTAAAAAATAATAAAAATGTTTTTATCGCAGGTCAATTATCTGGTGTAGAAGGATATGTTGAAAGTGCAGCTACAGGTCTTCTTGTTGCGTATTATATTGATTTTATGCTGCAAGGAAAAAATATTAAGCAACTATCTTTTTATAGTGTTTTAGGCTCTCTTATTAGATACATAACACATACTGGAATTAATAATTTTCAACCGATGAACGCTAATTTTGGGATAGTTTATAAAGCAAATAAAGATCCTAAAGAAGAAGTAATTAGAAGGGCATTAAAATCAATTGATGACTTCAAAAACCAATAATATCGATTTTTATTTGAATAATTTTATTGAATACATGCAGTATGATTTAAAATTATCTCAAAATACAATTAAAAATTACAATTTAGATATTTGTAATTTTTTAAATTATGCAAATAAAAAGAAGATTGATTTACTAGATTTGAATATTAATGAAGTTAGGGATTATATTTCCTATTGTATGCGACATGTTACCTATAGAGGCAACAAAGAGTCTAAAAAAACAATTAATAGGAAGCTCTCTTCTTTAAAGAAGTTTTACGGCTATTTATTTAAGAACAATATTGTAGAACGTAATGTTTTTGAATTAGTTATTTTTCCAAAAATTAATAATAAAAAGCCGGAAGTTTTATATGAGAAACAATTGAAATTACTATTAGAATCGAATTCAAAAAGAACAGATTATTTCGCTAAGAGAGATCAAGCTATGCTTCTACTAATGGTAAGTAGTGGACTTAGGTGTGGCGAATTAGCTGAATTAAAAATTAATTCTATTGATTTTCAAACAAGAACAATTCATGTTTTAGGTAAAGGAAATAAAGAAAGAGTTGTTCCGTTTTCTAAAAGCTCATTAAGTTCACTATT
>CAUWDL010000057.1:0-8318 GCA_963557285.1 uncultured Bacilli bacterium
CAGTTAATTTCATTGTTCTCAGTATTAATTTATTTAGTTCTCGACTTATTTTGCTTATTCTTGCTCTACTTTCATCCATAAAAAATAACTAATAAATTAGTTGATATGTCAACTAATTTATATAATATTCTCATCGTCTCGTTTAAGCAATAAAGCATTGTTTATTTCAAACTTAAATATAAAATAATTAATTTAAAAAAGTGCTTTTATTTCAAGCACTTTTTGTAAACAATTAAATATTCAATCAAACTTTTTATTAGTATTAAAATAAATAAGCAAATAAAATTATTCCATGTTGCAACATATAATTCTAGACCTAGTGACGCATTGACTAGCCATCCACAAATTATTAAGGTGAACATAATTACAAACAATAATATTGTATTTTTAATTAGCAATGTCTTTATTGTTTCTTTAATAAGTTGCTTTTTAGGCGTTCCTAAATTTATCATAGATTTACATTGTACGCTATTCTTCTTAATTATATGACTATAAGAATAAAAATAAGCAAAACCACCAATGATTAATAGAGAAATGGTAGTTAACCATAGATATACCTTATACTCATCAAAATAATTTTTATGTGTTATATTTAAGAAGCCATTATACCTATTTGAAACATTAATAAAGCCTTCATCTCCAGCAATATTATTAATCTCGGTTAAAGCCTTTGCTTTATCAGTAACATTAATTAATATTTTTCTAGGTCCACTAGCCATTGCCTGAGAATTTTCTTGCATTAAATTATAAGTACCTGGATAGCAATAAATACATTGTGATATAGAGAAACCATTCGAATATTTATAAGCTTCTTCGTAATTATTATCATTTATAATATTTTTATTATCCTTACTTATAAACGGCATAATAACTTTAGTTATTTTGTTTTCTAAAGAAAAAATACCTGTTATTTTTTTACCGTTATATATCTTTAAACCTATGATTTCATCGATATTTTTCGGAAAAACAACTTTGTTGTTGTCTGATTTTACTCCGTAAGCAACTATTTCTTCAGCAACAAGATCACTAATAGCAATTTCGTTTACATTATGTGGCATGCTATTAGAAGTACTTGGTGACAATTTTGAATAAGGTTCAAATTTCTCTTGAAATATTAATGAATTTTCAGCTACTTCAATGCAATGCAAACTAATAGCAATATTTTGATCAATATAGTTACCTCCTCTTGCATCAACAATATAATCACTAAAATCAAACATAGGTGAAATAAAATTAGTAAAATATGAAATTCTATTAATTTCTTCACTTGAAAAATCAACATCCTCTACCTGAGGAAAGCAAGAATTTCTAGCAAAATAATTTTTTTGCTTCGTTAAACGTACAATTGTATCTTCATTTTCAAATTGCTTTTTAAGTAAAGCACCATTAATATCAGATGTATTCCAAGAATAAACTCCAATAAATGCTGATATTGATAAAAAAAACTGTAACTAGGCTTGTAATAAATAATCCATTATGAAGATTTTTATTTTTAATTTGATTATTGCTGTTTTTATTTTTAAAAATGTTTTTAAATTCAATTTTCCCTTTGAATAAATTGGAATAATCATCAAGATTAATGAGTTTCATGTAGTCATTGTTAATATTCTTGTTTTTTATGTACGAAACAACAATCACGCTATTTGATATGTCTTTTAAAAATATTAATAAACCATCACCATATTTTTTAAGAAGTGAATCGAGGTCGTTAATAATTAATAGATAAGGTTTTTTTAATAACATAATTTCAATAGATAATTTAAATGCTTCAAAAGCATCTAACTCACTAAGTCTTTTTTCACATATATTATTAAATTCACTTTCTGTTAAATTTAAAACATTGAATAAATAATTTTTTGTAACGTTTATCAAATTATTTGTTAAAAAATCATTAAGGATATCTTTAATTAAAATTGTATCATCAAATATTTTCTCTTGTTCTACTAATAATATTTTTTCTTTCAATAATTCGTTGTTTTTATATGTAATATCAAGATCAGATATATTTAATTCTAAATCCTTGCTTTTACTTCTACCGTTAAAAATTTTTTTGATTTTTTTCATCACCTTTTTATTTGATGAAAATATTCCATTAACTATATTATTATCTAATTTAATTGCATTATCATTTTGCTTACTTTTTATTTGTATCATATTCTATATACTCCACAACATTTCTATGTGTTGTTAATTTTTTATTTGTATCTAAATGATCAGCACAAGTAATAACTCGCTCGTGATTTGTTACATTATGTTTAAAAATCTATATTGGCATTGCCTTATTGAATCAAATTCTAGTTAATAGCAGCCATAAAGTCTAAATGATAAATCGCACATCACAATTTGCTTTCAATAGATTTATATTAAGATTATATTATCGTTTTCTTTTTTACATGATTCAACATTCTCTGTTGCATCAAAAAAAGGCGTCAAACATACTAACGATAAAATTATTATTTTTAATTTCATAAAATACCCCAAAAGTTACTTACTTTTCTTCAATATATATCTTTTTTATTGAATTGTTAATTAACATAAATCTAAAAATTCATATTATGATAAACAGTTGAAACATATGAAAATAATCTAATTTTAAAAGATTAAAATTCGTGAAATGCTATTTTTTAAAGATTTATAAATGTCATAAGTTATAAATTTAATTTCACCTATACTTATTCTCCCTTTATTTCTATTTGTATTAGGATTTTCTTTATAAGTAATAAATTTAACATCATATGTTCCTTCAGCATAATCACGTTCTAAATGTTTTTGATCATTTCTGCAAGTAGGAAGATTTTCATCTAATAAGTATATATACGTTTCCTATTCTCTGTTCATATCTAAATACTGAATATAAGCAAATCACCTTGAGTTTATATAAATACTCGTTAGTACTTCAAAAAGAAATGTATGCACTCATTTCATAAATTAGAATAATAAAAATTCAATTCAAGATACGTATTACCAGCGTCATATCCATTTGGTTATAAATTAATAAATTTTTCATCAAAACCCCAATAATCTGAATTTGCAATGTATGTTTTATAACTAAATCTTGAATTGTAAACTTTTAATGTCGTGGTTGTGGCTTCCATTACATCAAACATTGTTCCTATATCGATTCAGACACATATCAGACAAAAAGATATTAATAACGAACCAAAAATAATAATCATGTATATATACAGGCTGTACTTCAGTTGTATAGATTGCAGGCATATAAGAATCAGCTGTTACAGTTGTATTACCATAAATAATAGTTAAAACATCTCCCATTGCAGTTGTACCACCAAATTTAAAGGTAAAAATACAACACCATCGTTGTATGAATACTGAGGAGTTAATTGTTCGTGTTTATCTATAATATTTGGTGTATTTGGATTCGATAGCTGATTGTGAAACATGGCGTAAATCTTTTTCTACTTGCCTGATAGTTATCCAACTTCAAAGTGACTGCATTATTGCTATGTCTAATAATTAAATTATTAATTATAGTTGCTTTTAAAGTTTTTTGCTTCAGTAGCTATCGTTACATAATAAACGATTCAGCCATTATAAAAGCCTAGTGTATATGCATTAGTTATAAATTTTATATAGCCTTTATTATGTATGAATGCTTGTGTTTTCGAGTAAGTAAATTCAGCGCAAGTTGGACGGGCAATTTTTTATAGGAATTATAAGGATATCGCTGAAATATTAATCATACATGAGGAAAATTTAGCTAATAATTCACATATAAATATAGTAAGAAAAAACATTATTATTTTTTATACTATTTAAGTAAACATTTTGCTAATAATAAAGATTTCTATAGAATCTTGTATCAGTAACATTTAATATAAATTACTAAAACAATTAGCGAACATATCAAACAGTAGATAAAGTCAAAAAAATTGTTAAAAAATAAGGATTTAATTTTATGATTTATGGCATTTATGAATGGATTGCTGCTTAACTGGATGATGATATGAATTCGACTCCTGATGAATTGCTAAGTATAATGACAAGTAACGATTTGAATCCTTTTAGTGTTGCAAAGAAAACATATTAATATAACAACAACCTAATCTCATTTTATTATCGTATTAGTATAATTAAATTTTATTTTTTTAACTAAAAATCCATTACTCGGATGATTAGATATAACTATACTTATATTAAAATACAGTAATATACTTCTTAAAAATGTCTTTATAGTATCGCTTTGATACAAAACGCGACCCATACTAGCAAAATGATACCTTTACTAGTAAAACGATACCCCCATAGAGCATTGTTTTATCGATGCTTTTGTATTAAAAAAGCCAAGGGTTCACTATCCTCAGCTTTTTACAAAAGTAATACTTATTTTGATTTAATCAATATCATAAGTTACAAATTTAGTCTCACCAATACTTATCCTGCCTTTATTTCTATCAGTATTAGGAGTTTCTTTATGTGCAACAAATTTAATTCCATATGTACCTTCAATAAAATCATATTCGAAGTGTTTTTGATTGGTTCTATCAGTTCGAATACCTTCTGATAGTAAATCAATAAATGTTTCCCAATCACCATCTTCATTTAAATATTGAATATAAGCATAATCGCCACTTGTTGAGTACAAATATTCACTTGCACTCCAAAAAGAAATATATGTACTAAATTCGTAAATAGGTTTATTAAATGTTAATTCAAGGTATGCATCTCCAGCATCATATCTATTAGGTGATAAGTTAATATATTCTTCTTCAATATATCCGCATCTAAGTCTTTTAGTATCAATTGCAAAACCATTTAAATCTATAGTTGAATATTTTAGACCTTCATTTTCAAAATAATATCGTTCATCAAATCCCCAATCTTCAGGATTCAATGTATATGTTTCGTGTTCAATTCTTGAATCGTATGCTTTTAATGTCATGGTTGTTCCTTCCATAACATCACTCATAGTCCCTGCATCTATACCCACACCTATCGGTCCAAATGAGATTGATAAAGAATCAACAAACCAGTTATAGTTATGAACATACACCGGTTGCACTTCAGTGGTGTCTGTTGCAACCATATAATAATCGGCAGTTACCGTAGTATCGCCATAGACTACTGTAGCAACATCGTCCATAGTAGTAGAACCGCCTGATCTAAAAGTATAATACACTCCACCATCACTGCACGAATAATTAGGAGTTAAAGTTTGATGTTCATCAGCGTTCGTAGGGTTATTAGGATCATATGGCCAATAAATTGAACAAGGCGTAAACCTTTCGCCACTAGCAGGGTAGTTCTCTAAATTTAACGTAGCAGTATTATCGCCATGTCTAATAATTAAATTATCATTATGATTTACAAAAAAGTCTTTCTCTTGCTTTGTAGTTACTTCAACATGATACACGACACCACCATCATAGAATCCTAATGCATAGGCTTTAGTAATAAATTTTATATATCCTTTATTATGTGTAAATTCTTGTGTTTGAGAATCCCCTATATCAAAAGTACTAACACCTAGATCGTCGATTAAATACTCCGTAGGTATTACTTCTTCAAATGGTAAGTATTCTTCTTGAATATAAACATCCATTGATCTCGAAGCTTCAGATTTATCAATGTCATATTCGTCAAATAATAATAAAGACTCCTCATCATTAGTTAATAAAGTTCTATTATTATGCCATTGAACATTGGTAATATTTCCTTTTGATTGAACAATAATTTCATTTGGTGTTGTATAATTCGGAATGGCATTAACACTCACGCTTAATGCACTTAAGCCTAAAATAGCAGACGAAAATAAACTAATCATTTTTATCTCCTCCTTTTTTTGATACTTCATATAGAATGAAGCTTCCGTAAACCGCTATTTCTGCAAACATTGCTGGTAGGAATAGAACAACAAAATCCTTCCCGCCATTAAAATTTAATAAAACAGCAACTAGAATAATGTCTATAATCAAGAAAACTATAAACATAATAACTGCTTTCTTCATTTATTTTCTTATATAAGCTCCTTTCATATTTACACTAACAATTTTTTTGATATCTTAATGTTAAAACAACTGTATCGCCAAAAATGTGATGTGTCAATTGTCTTAACATAATTTTAAAAAATGAGACACGGGAGGTCCTTTTGAATCACCATGAATAATTTAGAGAAAAACACCTTTGCTAAAAAACAATTACTTATTGCAACCATAAAGTTGCTTCAAACAAAAAATATTAGTAAAATTAGCGTATGCGAACTAGTGAATTTAGCTCAAGTCGGAAGAGCTACTTTTTATAGAAACTATAATTCTATTAATGATGTGCTAATTAAGCATGAAGAGTTTTTAGAGAGCGAATTTGCTAAAGATTACCAAAATATTGAAAATAAAAACATCGTTACTTTTTTATATGAGTTAAGTAAACATTATGTTAATAACAAAGAATTTTACATAACATTACAGAAGCAACATCTAACGGAAATTATAGGAAAAACTATTAGCAAACATATTAAAGAGCAAATTACACAAAAAAATATAGTTGAGAAATATGGATTAAATTTTTTAATTTTTGGTTTATATGGATGGATATTGGCTTGGCTAGATGACGATATGAAATCTACTCCTGAAGAATTGCTAACTATTATGGAAAAGTATTATTCAGATCCTTTTGACATAAAAAAACAAAAAGAATAGGATTTTTTACTTCCTAGCCTCCACTTTCATTTTTTATCCTGAATTGAATATGAACTCAATGCTCTTATCTTGATGAATAACCGCCTTGTCGACCATGATATTAAATAACTCTTAATTGAATTCGGATATCGCATCTACGTGGATTCGAAAGAGAGCAAGCCCGATATATAAAATCACATGGATATCTTGATCTAAACACTCCTTCTTCCGTTGCTACTCTCGCAATCAAAAAAGAAGATATATTGAAATCAAAAGATGAAGATGTAGTTAATCAAGCTAAAGAAGCACTTATTAATGTGCCTGAGTTATTTAAATAGGAGGTAAATACATATACCAGTCAAATTAAATGAAATACTAAATTTAAAACCAGATGAGTACGCTGATTGGACCATCTGCTTAAATAACGCCAATAACGAAGGAGTTTATTCGTTTGAACAAATAGAACTCGCTTAACGGAACATATTTCTTGGCACAAAACTGCTGTTTCAAAAACTTCTTTTAGATCGATATGGACCAAATACTGTCTCCAATTTATGAGGCTAGATAAAGATTCAAAATATAATGAATAGCTATTTTTAGGAGCTTTTGATGTTAGAATCTTTCCGCAAATAGAACATTTTAGTTGCCCATTTTTTATTCTAAATTTTTTAATACGGCCTGATATTGTATTGAATCTGTGAAAAATCTATCATTCATAATTACATCACACTCCACTTTATCATCGATTAGTTTAGGTATCTTGCCAACAAAATACTTGATAATTACATCATAAATTATCCGATATTACTACCGGTATAATCAAAAAGATACATAAAAATTAATACGGACTAAGTTAGTGAAAATAAGGATATCATTTCTCTAGTAGAGAAACGTTTATCAGGTAGGGTTTCATTTTTCTAGTAGAACCAAATTTAAAAAATTTCACGGTTCGAACCAAATTTTATCTACTAGCAAAACGCCGAAAATAAAAAATGTCCGATTTCTCGAGTAAATATCGTTCACTTCGATACCCTTACTTTGTATCAAAATGTTAGCTATAAGATGGCAGGAGTTAGAGGAATCGAACCTCTGCATTCTACTTCGGAGATAGAAAGTCTACCATTAACTTAAACTCCCAACATATCTAATTATATAGAAAAGTGAAGACGTTTTCATTCTTTAATTTAAGGAAATAATCCTTTATATTGTTTTCCAATTATCAATTAATTCGGAAATATGTGTCGCCAAAGCGTCTATTCCATCGCCATTTTTTGCACTAATAGGTATTATTGTTGCATTTTTATTTCTATCATAAATATATTTTTTACACGCTTCCATATCAAAATTAAATACAGGTAAAGTGTCTATTTTATTAATGATTACCAAATCACTAACAGTAAAAATTAAAGGATATTTTAAAGGCTTGTCATCACCTTCTGGGACACTTAATATCATAGCGTTAGAAGAGGCCCCAGTGTCAAATTCAGCAGGGCATACCAAATTGCCAACATTCTCTAATATAATTAGATCTAAATTATCTAAATCTAATTCAGAGAGTCCTTGTCTAGTCATATATGAATCTAAATGACACATACCTCCTGTATGTAATTGAATAGATTCTACTCCAGTTTCTTTTTTAATTTTAATAGCATCAACATCACTATCAATATCAGCTTCCATAAC
>CAUWDL010000058.1:0-8274 GCA_963557285.1 uncultured Bacilli bacterium
ATTGTTTTCCTGCAGTAACTTACGATAAAGAAAGATTTAAAGAAACAAAACTAAAAATAGAAGTAGTTGAAGGAATTGCAAGATGCCAAAGATGCGGTACAGAATTTAACGTCGTCAAGCATGAAGGATATTGTCCAGTATGTGATTCTTTCGATAAAGATGTATTAAGTGGTCTTGATTTTATTATTAAAGAAATAGCTGTCCCTGAAGACAACTAATTCAAGTTATTATCAATTATTTTTAGAGCTTCATTTCTATTTCCTGAATGTAGGCATTCAAGAATTGATGAAGCTTTTTTATATATCGCATCGCAGTTTGAATGTGATATATAAAGTGAAATAATTTCGATATTTGTTTTCTTAAAAGCATAATATAACCATGGTAAAAATAAATTATTAGATAATTCTGCTAGTTTTGTGTAAAAGCTATAAATTATTGACGCGAATTCATCTGAATTTATATGGCTATTATATTTATATTTAGTTTCTAATGGCTCGATTATACTTTTCATGTCACTATAATTTTCGTTAGATAAAGGTAGCTTTATTAGTTTTACTGAAAGACTATCTAATCCAGCTTTAAGATGCTTAATATCTTTTATTTCTTCTTCGTTAAAAGATTGATTGTCAAATTTAGAAAAATATATTAAATCATTAAAATTTTCAAATCTATTAAAATTATTAACAATAAAATGATTATCTCCTACATATTCTATATAGCCCGTTTCAACAAGGTAATCTAAAGCTCGATCTATAACCGTACGGCTTACAGAGTATTTATTTGCTAATTGTCTTTTTGATGATAAGCAGTTCCCTACCTTTAATTTGCCACTTAGAATGTCAGCAATTATTTGTTCTGAAACGTTGCTCATTAGAGAGTCATTAACTGTTGGCATAATTTCCCCTTATTGTTTAATTATATATAAAAAAGTTTAAAAATGAAATAAAATTCAGTAAAAAAATACCAAATTAAAAAGAAAATATTATAAAAAGATATAAATTAACTGTAATGAGAGAGCAAAAATTACCATATGTTTACAATTTTTTACTTAATTATGATATAAACACATTTTTTATTAATTGATAATTAAGTTCGTAAAGAGGAGATTTTACAAATGAAATTCAGAAATATTATTATGCGTGCATTGGTCTTTGGATTAGGGTTAGGTGCTGCCAGTTGTGGAGAGAGTAATGATTCATTTTTAGATAAAAAAATAAATCTTTATACAAGAGATACTACAAGTGGAACTAGAGAAGGATTTTTTGAAAAGATTGGCTATAAAGAAGGTGTTAAAGACGACACTAAGTTAAAAGGAGCAACCATTGTCTCAGGAAATGGAGATATGATTCAAAAAGTTGCTAATGATGAATACGCTATTGGATATATTTCACTTTCTACTTTAGGAGAAAATAATAAAGTTAAAGGTTTAACTTTTGAAGGTGTTGAACCAACAGAAGCTAATGTAATCAATGAATCTTATAAATTAACTAGAAATTTTAATTACATGACAAGAAAAGCTGGAGACTTTGGTGACACTAAAAAAGAAGAATTAGTTAATGCATTTATTGCATACATGGGTACTAAAGAAGGAAAATCAATCATTAAACAAGGTCATGGTATATTAGCTTTAACTGGTGAAGAAAAATCATGGAATGATATAAAAGATGATTTTCCAATTGTAAATGATGCTACTGCAAATATTACAGTAAAAGTTGGTGGTTCTACGTCTGTTGAAGAAATTGCAAGATCTTTAACAAGTAGCTTTGTTGGAACTTGTGCGAGTAAGAACATTAAATTTGAACATAATCACAAAGGAAGTGGCGATTCATATAAAAATACTCAAGGTACTGAAAAAGACAATAACTCTTCAAAATTAGACATTGGTTTTTTAAGTAGAGAAATTGAAGTATCAGGCTCTGAACCTGCTGCAAAAGGTACATATGGAAAAATTTGTACAGATGCAATTGTTGCAGTAGTTAATACTCAAAATGCTGATTTTAATGAAACAACAGCAAATCAATTAAAAGATATCTATTCCGTGGATGGAAAAGCTTCAATTTGGGGCGATGTAATCGAAACTAAATAGTAATTTACATTTTATTTACATTTCTTTACAACGATTTGATATTTACAAATGTAAATTTCACTTAAACTAAAACCATGAATAAATTAAGTGAAGAACTCGTTTTAAAGAATTCGAAAAGAAAGCAAATGATCGATAAGGTTATGGGCTTTCTTTTTTTGTTTATTGCTTTAATTTGTGCAAGTGTAATTGTATTTACTTTAATTTTTATATTAATTAAAGGCTTATCACCTTTTATTAATACTTATACTGATTATAATGGTAATCCTATTAAAGCAGATTTTTGGACTTTTATAAGTGGTACTACATGGACTACAAATAATTATGGAAGCTTATTTTTATTAGTGAATACTTTGTTTGCAACATTTTTATCGCTAATTATTAGTGTTCCTGTTTCTATTTTAACCGCAATTTTTGTAGTAAGAATATGTCCTAAAATTTTAAGACCAATTTTTGAAACTGGAATTGATATGCTTTCCAGTATACCTAGTGTTATTTATGGTTTATTCGGCATGGGTATTATTTCACCGTTTGTAAGAGATTTAGCTAAACTATTTGGGTTACAAACAGCTGGTGGAACAAGCTTGCTAAGCGGAGTGATTGTTCTTGCAATTATGTCAATCCCAACTATTACAATTGTTAGCATTACATCGTTAAAAAGTGTAAGCAAGAGTTATGTTGAAGGAAGTGTTGCCTTAGGAGCTACTGCAAGTGAAACTAATTTTAAAGTTGTACTTCGTGGAGCAACAAGTGGAATAATTTCAGGCATTATTTTAGGAACAGGTAGAGCGCTAGGTGAAGCAACTGCTATATCGTTAGTAATTGGTAATGCTTCAAGTGGACCTACTTTTAACCCTTTTGATATCGCTAGTACATTAACAACCGCAATGTTTTTAAATTTAGGCGAAGCAACAGGTCTTGGTTATGACATTAGATTTAGCTTGGGACTTCAATTGATGATTGTAATTGTTATAGTTAATTTTATCTTGAATTCAATTAAAAATAGAGTTACAAATCCTTATAAAAAGCAAAATAAATTTATCATCGCATTAAAGGCTTATTTTGAAATACTTAAAGAAAAAATATTTAAAAAGGAAAAGAAAAATGAAGAAACCGATATTTAATGATGGCTTAACTGGTAAAAGAAGAGCTAAAGATATTTTTAGAGTTTGCTCCACTTTATTATTTTCTTGCTTAACAATTCTATTATTGGTTTTTATTGTTGTTTATATTTTTCAAAACGGATCAAAAACTTTAAGTTGGGATTTTTTAACAAGTGATTATAACGAAGTAAAAACAACATATCATATGCCTGATGATTTTGATATTCGAGATGAAAATATTCCAGATTACAAATTTGAAAATAATAGCGATGACGTTTATAAAAGTGAGAACCGGGGAATTTCCTTTAAAAACGGAGAAAATCATGAAGGCAAAAAAGTTGTTTATATCGCAGAAATTTTGCCTGATTCATACTTTAATAAATTATATGACCAAGATAATAATTATTTAGTTGATGCTGCTGGTGAATATTTAATGAGCATCAACGCTTATGGAAACGATGGAACTTATTATAGTTTTGGTGCAAGAGATGATGCGAAAGTAATCGCTGAAGCACTTGATAATTCATATAAAATTGACTTTGCAATAATTAGTACTGTTGGTGGCGGAATAAGAGGCAGTTTACTTACAACTATTTATCTTATTTTAATGACTTTATTAATTGCACTGCCTATTGGTGTTGGTGGTGCAATATATTTATCACTATTTGCTCACAAAAACAAAGTAACTAATTTCATTAGAACTTTGATTGATATGACAAGTGCGATTCCTTCGATTATTTTTGGTTTGTTAGGCGCATTAATATTTATACCGTTCTGCAATGCTGTTAATGGCAGTGATGGCGGAAGCATTATGTCTGGAGCCTTAACACTTGCTGTTATGCTTATTCCAACAATTGTTAAGACAACTGAAGAAGCGATTATTGCGTTACCAGCAGGATATTTAAATTCATCGCTGGCATTAGGTGCAAGTAGAACTGAAACTGTATTTAAAGTTATTTTGCCTAATGCAGTACCAGGAATTATTACTTCAATTACCTTATCAATAGGAAGAATAATTGGCGAAAGTGCAGCTCTTGTCTTTGCTGTTGGAAATTCAATTTCAGATAATATTTCATTAAATCAACCTTCATCATCATTAGCTGTTCATATTTATGCTTTATTAAACATTGAAAATCCAAATTATGATGCAGCTTGTGCAATTTCTATTATTATTCTTGGAATAGTGTTCGTTTTATCGATAATAACAAAAATAATATCTTATAGGTTTGATAAGAAATATAAGAGAGGTTAATTATGAAAATAAATTTATTTAAAAATAAAGAGTCAAATAAAAAAGAAGCTGAAATAAATTCAAATAATGTAAGTGTAGATTTAAAAGAAGATGATTCTAAAATAAATGACGATATTGTGTTTAGTGTAAAGCATTTAAATTTATTTTATGGAGAAAAACAAGCATTAAAAGACATTAATATCGACATTCATAAAAATAAAGTAACGGCTTTTATTGGCCCTTCCGGATGTGGAAAATCGACATTTTTAAGATGCTTTAATAGAATGAATGAATTAATAGAGGGTTGTAGAGTAGAAGGAGAAATACTCTACAAAGGACAAGATATACAAAAAGTAAATCCTATTTATTTAAGAACAAAAGTTGGTTTAGTTTTTCAACAACCAAATCCGTTTCCGATGTCAATTTATAATAATGTTACATATGGGTTGAAATGTCAGGGAGTACACAATAAAAAAGTCTTGTTAGATATATGCAATGAATCTTTAAAAAAGGCCGCTATTTACGATGAAGTTAAAGATAGATTAAAGGACAGTGCTTTAGCACTATCTGGTGGACAACAACAACGTTTGTGTATTGCTAGATGTATTGCATTATCTCCTGATGTTATTTTAATGGATGAACCTACTAGTGCTCTAGATCCAATCGCTACAAGTAAGATTGAAGACTTGATAAGAGAGCTTAAAAAAGATTTTACAATAATTATTGTTACTCATAATATGCAACAAGCTACAAGAATTAGTGATTACACTGCGTTTTTTATGCTTGGAGATCTTGTTGAATATAGTGAAACAGAAAAATTCTTTTCTCATCCAGAAGATAAACGAAGCGATGATTATATCAGTGGTAAATTCAGTTAATGAATTTAGAGGAATAAAAAATGTATAAAGATGAACTTGTTAATGAATTAAGAGTAAAATGTATTAGGATGCTTGAATTAACTTTTTTAGATGTTAAAAAAGCGTTCTCTGCTATTCAAACAAAAGAAATAGCTAAAATTAATGATGATGAAATTGACAAATATCATATGGATATTGAATCATCAGCACTAAGAATATTATTAAGACAACAAATTTATTCTAAAGATTTGCGTATTGTTACAGGAATCTTAAAACTTGTTGATGATATTGAACGTATTGGAGATCATGCTGAAGACTTAATGTGGTGCGTTTCAAAGCTAACTGTTGAAGATCGTGCTATTAAATTTGAAAACCTAGAAATTTTGATTGAATCCTTAAAAAATATGGTTGATTATACTTTAAAAGCTTATTTAGATGACGATATGAATTTAGCTAAACAAATAATTGATAGTGATGATTTTATTGATAAGCAATATGTTAAAGTTTTAGAAGAATTTGAAAACCCTAAATTTAAAGAATGCCAAAATTTGGTGATTTATAATACGCTAATTGCAAAATATTTAGAGCGTATTGCAGATCATTTAGTTAATATTGCAGAATGGATTATTTATATTAAAAATGGGTATTATAAAAGTAAGGTAATTATATGATGAATAAAAAGAAAATTATATATTCAGTTGAAGATGATAAAGATATTGCATTTATTATTCGTTTGGCACTAGAAAAAGAAGGTTATGAAGTCCAAAGCTTTAGTGATGGCGAGTCATTTTTAGAAACGTTTAATAAAGTTAAACCTGATTTAATTCTTCTTGATATGTTGCTTCCTAAAATTCAAGGAAGTGAGCTTTTAAAAATAATTCGTGCTGACCATTCAAATGATGATATCGACGTTATTATAATTAGTGCAAATAAACTAGTTAGTGATAAAATCGATGGCTTAAATTTAGGTGCAGATGATTATATTGCAAAGCCTTTTGATGTTTTAGAACTCATAAGTAGAGTAAATGTGCATTTTAGAAAAAACAAAACACATTTATATTATGTAAAAGATATTGTTGTTGATGAAGACAGAAGAACAGTTAAAAAAGGTGAAAAAGATTTAAAATTTACAAATAGTGAGTTTGATATTTTTTTAACCCTTGTTAAGGCTAAAGGCGAAATTATTTCAAGACAAAGTTTGATGAGTTTATTATGGGGTGTTGATCAAGCTTACGAATCACGCACTATTGATATGCACATTAAAAATATTAGACAAAAAATTGGCGAACCTGATATTATTTTAACTGTTCATGGTTATGGGTACCGTATAGATGAATAAAAAGAAGCTTGTTTTATTAGATACTGTATTTTTTCTAGTTACTTTTCTTGTTTTTATAATTGGTATAGTTGGCGTAGAATCTCATTCAAAGAAAGATAGTGAAAATAATTTAAGAACATATTCAGATGTTGTTTTAAATTGCTATAATGGAAAAAATGTTGATGAGCTTGAAAATATCTTTAAAGAAAATAAAAATACTGACAATAGGATAAGAGTGACGATTTTATCTAATAAAAATGGACAAGTTATTTTTGATACTAATAAAAATTACGATAAAGAAGAAAATAGATTAGAAGAATTTAGAGAACATATTGATGGGATCCCTTATTATAAATATTCTTTAACATTAGATGAAGATGTTTTATATCTTGTAAGAAGCGATAATGATACTCAAGATTTTATAAGAGTTGGCTTACCAAAGGCTACTATTTTTGAACTTACTAATAACTTTTCGATATATGGCTCGTTAATCCTTATAGCTATTAATATTATTTATTTTATTTCTACGTACATTTATTTTAAAAATAGCATTTTATCTATAAAACCAGAAATAAATAAGATAGGTAATGTGATCGGTGAAGAACTTTATAATCCTGAAGAATTTTCGATTGATGGAGTTAGATTGACACTAGATAAAAGTGCTAATTTATTAGAAGAAAAAATAAAAGAAGTTGAAGATGAGAAAAAGAAATATAACTATATTTTAGATAATATCAATCAAGGTTTTATAACGCTTGATCTTAATTACAACATTACAATGATTAATAAGTATTGCTTAAATATTTTCGACACAGAATATAGCAAAATAATAAATAAAAATATTTCTTATTTATTTAATGCAACAACGCTCGTTGAAAAATTAAATAATTTACATAATAACGTTTCTTATATAGAAAAAATCAATGGTAGAGTATATGGTTTTGAAATTAATGAAATTGTTTTTGAAGAAAAAAAGGTAATCGCTATTCTTATCATTGATATAACTGATAGTTATAATTCTAGCGCTATGAAAAAGGAATTTTTTGCAAATGCAAGTCATGAGCTTAAATCACCTTTAACTACTATAATAGGGTATCAAGAACTAATAAAAACAGGTATTATAAACGACGATAAAGATATTAAAATGGCAACAGAAAGCACTCTTAAAGAAGCTATAAGAATGAAACATATTGTTTTAGATATGTTAGACCTTTCTCGCATAGAATCAAAAGAACAAGTGAAACTTGAAGCAGTTAATATAAAAACATTAATAAAAAATATTGTTAAAGAAGTTAATTTGCAATGTGAACAAAAGAATATAAGGATTAACTTAAAATTAGACAACATAGAACTAATAGCGAGTGTTGATGATTTGAATAAACTTTTCATGAATTTAATTACAAATGCAATAAATTACAATAAAGTTGGTGGCAAAATTTTTATTGAACTCAGTAAAAACAAATTTATTATTTCAGATACTGGAATTGGCATCAAAGAAGAGGATATACCTAGAATGTTTGAAAGATTTTATAGAGTTGATAAAGCTAGAAGCAAAGAAAATAGTGGAACTGGTTTAGGACTAGCCATTGTTAAACACATTTGTTTAAACTATGGATATAAAATAAACGTTAAATCAATATTTAATAAAGGTACAACTTTTACAATAGAATTTAATTGAAATT
>CAUWDL010000059.1:0-8182 GCA_963557285.1 uncultured Bacilli bacterium
AATAATTCAAAAGATAAAACAGCAAGCGAATATATGGAGTCTTTAAGTAAAGATATATTTGAGGCTAATGTTTATGTTTTTACGCCAAAAGGCAAAGTAATTGATTTACCTAATGGGTCTACACCATTAGATTTAGCTTATAAAATACATACTAAAGTTGGCGATAGTGCAGTTGGTGCTATGGTTAATAATACCTTAGTTCCTTTAAATACGAGATTAAAAACTGGTGATGTAGTCGAAATAAAAACATCAAAAACATCTCCTGGTCCTAATGAAAACTGGCTAAGTATTGTCAAAACAAGTAGTGCTAAATCACACATCAAGCGTTTCTTAATGAAGAAAAATATTGGCTTAGTTCGTGATGAAAAAATTTCAAAAGGTAAAACTATTATGTTAGATTTCTTTAGAGATAGAGGATATGATGAGTCGCAAATGATGTCATTAATAAATACTGACAATCTACTAAAAAACTACCAAATTAATACTATTGATGATTTATTTATCGCAGTTGCAGCTCATAATCCTACTCCAGCTCAAGTTTGTGATTTCCTAAAAATTAAGCGAAGAGATATTCCAGATTTTAAAACTTTCAAGAAAGAAAATTTCGATGATGATAAATGTCCTGTCACGATTGATGATCAAACAGGCTTTAAAATAACCTTAGGGAATTGTTGTACTCCAATCCCTGGTGATAATATTGTTGGTTATGTAACAAAAGGAAACGGAGTTACAGTTCATAGAGTAGAATGCCCTAATGTTTCAAATATAAAATCAAGATTAATTGAAGTCCATCGGAAATCTGATTTAGGTATTAAATCATATCCTGTAGACATAGTAATCGAGGCAGGAGATAGGCCTACATTATTAGCTGATATCTTAAATATTTTTAATACTAATAAAATTAAATGTACAGAAATAAGAGCTAAAATGCATCAAGAAAACATGGCGACTAGTGTTTATTGTCAAATTTATGTTAGTGATTCAATCGTACTGCAACATATATTCGCTATACTAACAAGTACTAAAGATATTTATGATGTTAAACGAGTAATTCACTAAAAAAGCCGTTTATTTGGTTATTTTCTTGTAATTTATGCTAATAATTATTTATAATTATTAAGATAGGAAGTTTTTATATGTTTAATTTAGTTAAGGGCACACACGACATCTTCATGGATGAAGCAAGACAATATTCATATATTGAAGTTGTTCTTGAACGTTGTGCAGAATTGTATGGCTATAAAGAGTTTAGAACGCCAATTATAGAAAGTAGTGAACTCTTTTTACGCAGTGTCGGAAATAGCAGTGACATTGTTAGAAAAGAAATGTATACCTTTGACGATAAAGGAGGCAGAAGCATAACTTTGAGACCAGAAGTAACTGCTGGCACAATTAGATGCATGGTGAATAATAAAATGTTTGCTATGCAAGATTTCCCTGTAAAAGGATATTACTGTGGCCCATGCTTTAGATACGAAAGACCACAACAAGGTAGATATAGGCAATTTAATCAATTCGGGGTTGAATGTGCTGGTGTAGTTAGAAGTGAAAGAGACGCTGAAGTTATATCATTAGGCTATAATTCTTTAATGATGTTAGGCTTTGAAGATGTTACATTAAAAATAAATACCTTAGGCGACGAAATATCTAGAGAGAACTACAAAAAAGCTTTAAAAGAATATTTTGAAAAACACATTAATGAAATGTGTTGTGATTGTAAAGAGAGATTTAATCTTAATATCTTAAGAATTCTTGACTGCAAAGTTGAAGCTGATCGCAAAATCATTGAGAACGCTCCAAAGATTACAGACTACTTAACCGAAGAAGCAAAAAAAGATTTTGAATCAATATTATCT
Source organism: uncultured Bacilli bacterium (assembly GCA_963557285.1). Classification (GTDB taxonomy): domain Bacteria; phylum Bacillota_I; class Bacilli_A; order RFN20; family CAG-826; genus Onthovivens. The sequence goes on from CAUWDL010000059.1 coordinate 1,857, forward strand.
AGCTTAAATAAACTAGGTATACCTTACACAATTGACAGTGAATTGGTTAGAGGACTTGATTATTATAGTGGTGTTGTTTTTGAATTTCATTATACGTCTAAAGAAGGTAAAAATTATGGCGCAATTGGTGCTGGAGGGCACTATACAAATCTTGTAAAAGAAATTGGTGGACCACAAATTGAAGGGTGTGGTTTCGCTATGGGCATTGAAAGGCTTGCAAGTGTAATGCAAGATGATGGTTTATTTACCGACTTAGATACTTTTTTAGATGTTTATTTAATGCCAGTTGGCCAAAAAGCAATTGATGAATCACTAACTATAGCCAACCAAATAAGAATGTCTGGCTATACATGTGAAGTTTGTTTAGAGAATAAAAATTTTGGACAAATGTTCAAAAAAGCAGAAAGAAGACAAGCTTTGTATGCGTTAATTGTTGGTGATGATGAAATCAATTCAGGTACCTACGTTATAAAGAATGTGGCATCTCAAGAACAATTTAAGATTGATTCAAGTAAATTAATTGATGTTTTAGATAAATTGTTCGCAGAAGATGATGAAGAATGTTCATGTGGATGTGGTAATCATGAACATCATTGTAACTGTCACGACGATAGTTGCGATTGTGATAGTCATTGCGATTGCGGATGTCATGATGAAAATACGCATCATTGCGGATGTGGATGTGATGAAGAAGACAAAAACGGATGTTGCCATCATGGTAAATGATGTAAGTGTTATAAGAAAGAAGTAAGATTATGGAATTAAAGGAAGAAGAAATATTTTCTAGAACTGACTATTGTGGAAACTTTAGATTAAAAGATGTCGGAAGAGAAGTTTCTATTTTAGGTTGGGTTTCTAAAATTAGAAAATTAGGAAGTTTAATGTTCTTAGATGTCAGAGATAGAGAAGGCTATTTACAAGTTTGCATTAAACCAGATGAAATTGATGTACCAGATATTAGAAATGAGTATGTTGTTGAAATTAAAGGAACAATCGTAAAGAAAGATGTTCCTAATAAAAATTTAGCAACAGGAGAAGTTGAACTCTTAGCTAATTATGTAAAAGTAATTAATACTGCTGTTCAACCACCAATTTCAACACAAGAAATTACAGATGCTAATGAAGACATTAGATTAAAATATAGATATTTAGATTTAAGAAGAAACTGTATGCAAAAACGTTTTAAGATTAGAGCGAATATCGTCAAAGCAGTTCATGAATATTTAGACGCTAATGATTTTATAGAAATAGAAACTCCTTATTTAGCGCCATCTACACCAGAAGGTGCGAGAGATTATTTGGTTCCTAGTAGAATTCATCATGGACAATTTTACGCCTTGCCTCAATCACCACAATTGTATAAGCAAATGCTAATGGTATCTGGGTTTGAAAGATATTACCAAGTTGCACGCTGCTTTAGAGATGAGGACTTAAGAGCAGACAGACAACCGGATTTTACACAAATCGACGTTGAAACAAGTTTCTTAAACCAAGATCAAATCCTTAATTTAGGAGAAGGACTTGTCGCCAATATTTTTAAGAAAGTTCTAAATTACGATGTTAAACTTCCTTTAAGAAGAATGGATTATCTAGAAGCTGTAAATAAATATGGCAGTGACAAGCCAGATACAAGATATACGTTATACCTAACCGATATTAAAGATATTGTAAAAGATTGTGAATTTAACACTTACAAAGAAAATAAATATGTCAAAGGAATTAAAGTCGATGGTTTTGCTAAAGAACTATCAAGAAAGAAACAAGATAAATTAAATCTTATTGCTCCTAAATTTAATATGAAGCAGTTTGGCTATTTCAAATTTGAAAATGGTCAATTAGAAGGTTCGCTTGTTAAGTTCTTTAACGAGGAAATCATTAATGAACTTATTAAAACTTTTGAACTTAAAGATGGAGATGCTTTAATTGTCGGAACATCGAATATATTGAGAGATTTAAATTTCGGCTTAGGTGCTTTAAGAACAGCTCTCGCAAAGGAACTTGAATTGGTAAAACCGAATACATTCGATCTTTTATGGGTAGTTCATTTCCCATTATTCGAAAAAAGTGAAGAAACTGGAGCTATTACACCATGTCATCACCCTTTCACAAGACCATGTGATGAGGATTTAGACAAATTAGAAACTGAACCTTATAATGTTTATAGTTATGCTTATGACATTGTTATTAATGGTTATGAAGCAGGTGGCGGCTCTTTAAGAATTTATGATCAAGATGTTCAACAAAGAATATTTAAGGTTTTGGGATTCACTGAAGAAGATATTAATAAAAAATTCGGATTTTTTGTTGAATCATTAAAATATGGAACACCTCCACATGGTGGTTTTGCGTTAGGACTTGATAGATTATCAATGATATTAAGTGGCACCGATAATATTCGTGATGTTATCGCGTTCCCTAAAAATTTATCAGCAGTTTGCCCTGTTACAAACGCACCATTAAATGTAGATGAAGCTCAATTAAAAGAGCTTGGAATTAAGGTTGTAGAGGAGAAATAATATATGTCAAAAACCGTAAAAATTAAAAATGTTGATGATTTAAGTATTGCTGCGATTAGAGCTACATGTATTGATGGCATCAATAAGTCAAAAAGTGGCCATCCAGGTATGTGTTTAAGTGCTGCTCCAATTGTCTATACATTATTTAAAGATTATTTAGTTTCTAATCCATATCAATCAAAACGGTTGAATAGAGATCGTTTTGTCATGAGTTGTGGCCATGGAAGCATGCTTTATTACACCATTTTGCATCTTTGCGGTTATGATATTTCTATTGAAGACCTGAAAAACTTTAGACAACTAAATAGTAAAACTCCGGGACACCCTGAGTATGGATGGACAGACGGCATTGATGCTGGAAGTGGTCCGCTAGGACAAGGAATCGCTCAAGCTGTTGGTATGGCGATTGCTGAGACAAAGTTGCAAACTATGTACGGAAAAGATATTTATAATCATTATACATATTGTCTTTGTGGTGACGGCTGTTTAGAAGAAGGAATTTCTCAAGAAGCAATTAGTTTTGCAGGTTTGAACAAATTAAATAAATTAATATTATTATATGATAGAAATAATGTCACACTTGATGGTCCGCTTGCACAATCTAGTGATGAAGATGTTATAAATAGATTCTTGGCATGCCATTGGAATGTAATTTTTGTTAAAAACGGAAATTCATATAAAAAAATTAAAAGAGCAATTGGATTAGCAAGAAATAGCAAGAATGCGCCTACGGTTGTAATATTTAAAACTGTAATAGGACTTGGTTCTAAAAATGAAGGTACATGTAAAGTTCATGGAGCTCCTTTAGGATTTGAAGACGGAAAAAGAGCTAAATTGAGTTATGGATATGATTACCCTGAATTTGAAATTCCTGGTGAAGTTTATGATAATTTAAGGAACACTTTTATTCAACGTGGTGAATTAGCGTATCAAAAAAACGCTAGAGCGCTTTTAAAGTTACAACAATCAAATCCTGTTCTTTATCAGCAATGCTTAATGTTTAACGATAACGATCTTAAACCAATTATTGAAAAGAACGAAATCGATAAGTCTATCTTTAAAACAAATTCAACAAGAAATACTTCAGGAGAAATTTTAAATTTTTATCATGAATTACTCCCTAATTTAATGGGTGGTAGTGCTGATGTTGCTGAAAGTGTTAAGACAAAGCTTAAAAACGGTTCTACATGGGGTCCATCAAATAGAGCTGGTACAAATATAAATTGGGGTATCCGTGAATTCTTTATGTCAGCAGCAGCTAACGGAATGCTTCTTCATGGTGGTTTAAGAACGTATACAGGAACATTTTTTGTGTTTTCTGATTACTGTAAACCAGCATTACGTATGAGTGCATTACAAAAATTACCTCAAATTTATTTATTCTCACATGATTCTATAGCTGTTGGTGAAGACGGACCAACCCATCAACCAATAGAACAATTAGCAATGCTAAGATCGATTCCTAATTTTAACGTCTTTAGACCTGCAGATGCCAGAGAAACACTTGCAAGTTATAAATTAGCTCTCGAAAGTAAAGAAACGCCTAGCGCTATTATCTTATCTAGACAAAATCTCCCTTTACTTGATAATTCAAGCGAATATGAATTAGTAAAAAATGGCGGTTATATTGTCGATAAAGAGAAACCTACATCAAAATTAGATTTCACCTTAATAGCATCAGGCAGTGAAGTTTCATTAGCAATTGAAATTAAAAAAAGACTTGTCTCATTCGGAGTTAACGCAAGAGTAGTATCAATGCCATGTCTTGAATTATTTGATCAAGCTGACAAAAAATATCAAGTTGAAACTTTGGGTACAGATTATTCAGATAGAATTTTTATAGAGATGGATTCAACATTTGGATTGCATAAGTATGCTAGATACGTTTACGGTCTTAATGAATTCGGTAAGAGTGCTCCAGCAAATGATGTAATTAAAGATTTTGGATTTACAGCTGAAAATATCACAAATATGGTAATTAATATATTGAAAGCAGGTAAATAATTTATGTCACAATACGTTTTATTAGAACATTTTAATGCAAATGGTGGTAAATTGGGAATTTCATCTAATGTTTTTACCGAGATCGCTACACAATGCATTAAAGAAACAAAAAATATTATTCGAGATAAAAATAACTATGTTCAAGTCACAATTCGTAACAACACAGTTTATTTAAAAATTCAAGTTACTGTAAAATTAGGTTACAATACAGAAAAAATTAAAGAAGAAATAGAAGAAAGAATTAATAACTCATTACTTTTAATTTGTGAAACTGTTCCTGTTGATATGAATATTAAAGTTATAAGCAAGGAAGTAGAGGCATAATAATGAGTAAAGAAATTAATAGAGCAAAAATACATGAGATTGCAGTTCAGCTCATGTATTCGTTTTTAATGCTTGAAGAAGCAAAAGAAAAAATTAACTTTGAAGAATCAATATCTTTAGCTTGTGATGCACCTTATGAAGAATGCGATTTATATTTAAAAGAAGTTTTATTGAAATCTCTAAAGCACCAAGAAGATATAGAAAATTTTGTAGGTAAGTATTTAAAGAATTGGGAATTTTCAAGATTAAATACTGTCATACAAGCAATTTTTATAATAAGTGTAACTGAATATTTTCTTGTTGATGAAAAATTAAAGGCAGCTATTATTATTAACAATGCAGTGAAGTTTGCTAAAAAATTTGGTGACTGTGGTGAAAAAGATTATAAATACGTCAACGCTGTTTTGCAAAACTGTTTAAAAGATGAAAATAGAGAATTGTTACTCAGTAAGTGAAATTAATACTATTGTAAAGGGGATTTTTAAGTATCCTCTTTTTCAAAACATAACCATTAAAGGTGAAATTTCAAATTATAGAGGCAGAAATAAAAGTGGGCATATATATTTTTCTTTAAAAGATGAAAAAAGTGTTATAAATGTTGCTATCTTTAGAAATGATACTTATGCATTAAATTTTGAACCTAAAAATGGTGATTTTGTTTATGCCTTTGGTGATTTATCTTCTTATCCTCCAAGTGGAACATACCAATTAATTTGCAAAGAAATGATGCTTCAAGGGCAAGGTGATTTATTCTTAAAAAAAGAGTTACTGAAAGAAAAATTAAGTAAAGAAGGCCTTTTTTTAGAAGAACATAAAAAAGAATTACCTAAATATCCTGAAAGTATTACAATTATAACCGGTAAAAATAGTGCTGCAGCCAAAGATTTCGAATTTAATATAAATAGAAGATATCCGATATCAAAAGTAACTACTTATTATACGCTAGTACAAGGTCATGATGCTCCCCGAGAAATAATTAAAGCACTTCATGAAGCTGAAAATTCAAATCCGGATGTTATAATTTTAGGACGCGGTGGCGGATCAAGTGATGACTTAATAGCTTTCGATGATGAAAACTTAGTCAGAGAAGTTTATAACTGCAAAATACCGATTATTACAGCGATTGGACATGAGATTAATTTGTCATTATGCGATTTAGTAGCTGACAAACATGCATCAACACCTACTGGTGCAGCAGAACTTGCTGTTCCGAATATTGAGGATGTATTAAAAAATTTATTTCAAATAGGATCTTATTCTTATTCTTTAATAAAAAATAAACTGAGCACTTTCGAATCACGTTTATCTACTATAAAATCAAAAAAATGCTTTGCAGACGTTGAATATGTTTTTGAAGATAGAATTAATTTTTTACAGAACACAAAAATTACTATTAATTCATTGATTAATACTTGTTTAGATAAAAATTTAAAAAGGATAGAAATATTGTCTACAAAATTACATCTTGTTAATCCGTCAAAT
>CAUWDL010000060.1:0-7961 GCA_963557285.1 uncultured Bacilli bacterium
AGCATAAAAAATGTAAGAAAATTTGTAAAATTTATCTTATTTTTTTCTTGATATAAAAACATAAAAAACCTGATAAAATCGATGCTTTTTGTATTTTTTTGTGTTTAGATATTTCAACAATATATTTGTTCAATATTTTTGTGAAAAAAATTGTTGTATTTTATAAAAAAATTATTTATATTTTTGCTTGTATTTTTATATACGGAGTTGAAAGAAATTTACTTTCAAAAAATAGGAGTTTTTTAAATGCAAGATAACTACATTATTGAACTTAAGAATGTAAGCAAAATCTACGACGATGAAACTACAGCTGTAGATGACTTTAATCTTTATGTTCGAAAGGGTGAATTTATCACATTTCTTGGACCATCAGGATGCGGCAAATCAACTACATTGAGAATGATTGCTGGTTTTGAATTCCCATCAAAAGGATCTATTTTATTGAACGGTAAGGACATTTCTAATGTTCCACCAAACAAGAGACCTATTAACATGGTATTTCAACGTTACGCATTGTTCCCTCATTTAGATGTTTATGACAACATTGCATTCGGATTGAGACTAAAACGTATCCCTCAATTAAAGAAGGATAAAGATGGAAATCCCGTCTTACACATTGATAAGAAGAAGATTCGCGAATTAAAAAGCGAATATCGATTAGTATCAAGAAAAAAACACATTAGTAATGAAGAAAAGCAAGCCAAGCTTGATGAGCTTCAAAAGCAAATTGATTACTTAAAAGTTACACCTGTTAATAGCTATTCTTATGCAAAGCTTTCAGATGTTGAAATTGATAAAAAAGTCGCTAGAGCTTTAAAAATTGTTGACCTTGAGGCTCTCGAAGATAGAAATATCAGCACTTTAAGCGGTGGACAACAACAACGTGTTGCAATTGCTAGAGCTATTGTTAATGAACCTGAAATCTTATTATTGGATGAACCTTTAGGCGCACTTGATTTAAAAATGCGTAAAGATATGCAAATTGAATTAAAAGAAATGCATGAAAAGTTAGGAATTACCTTTATTTATGTTACTCACGATCAAGAAGAAGCTTTAACAATGTCTGATACAATCGTTGTTATGAAAGACGGAGTAATTCAACAAATCGGAAGTCCTAAAGATATTTATGATGAGCCAAAGAACGCTTTCGTTGCTGATTTTATTGGTGAGTCAAATATTTATAATGGAACAATTATTGGCGATAAAAAAGTTAGATTCCTCGATCATAACTTTGATTGCTTAGATGATTTCCCATTAAATGAAAAAATCGATGTTGTCGTTAGACCTGAAGATGTACAAATTGTTGAAAAAGATGGCATGCTAAATGGTATTATCGATACAAAGATTTTTAAAGGTATGAACTATCAATATACAATCATGATTGGAAAAAATGAATTATTAGTAAAATCAATTAACAATTATGATGTTGGTACAACTGTAAGTATGAATATACTTCCAGATGGCATTCATATCATGAAAAAAGATTATACAATAAATACTTATACAGATTCATGGATCAACAAAAATAATCAAGTCATGATTGATGACACTCCATTCAATTGTGATATTACTCAATTATTACCTGGTTCTACATTAAATGAAGAAGGCTATCTCGTAAGTAAAGATGGAAATCATAAATATGATTTAAATGATGCTGATGTTGTTGCAGAAGTAGCACTTGATAAGATTGATGTCGTTGATGATATCGAAAGTGATGAAGCTCAAATTGTTGGCGAAGTTGTTGATTCACTCTACGTTGGAGATCACTATCGTTATATTGTTAGAACGGAAAATGAAGAAGATTTTGTTTTCGTTTCTCAATATGCATATAACTTAAACGACAAAATTGGCTTAAAAATAAAAGCAGAAGATATTAAATTACGTCTTAAAAAAGAGGTAAGCAACTATGAAATTTAGATTTCAAAGAAAATATCTTTGTATACCTTATTTCTTGTTTCTCATCTTATTTGTAATTTTCCCAATTCTATTTATTATTTTTTATGCATTTACAGATGCAAATGGCTATTTTACCTTCGATGCTTTAGTTACGTTTTTTACAACTACAAACAAGATTAACGTATTAATACAATCATTATTATTTTCAACACTTAATACCATTATTTGCTTATTGATTGGCTATCCAATTGCATATTTATTAGCAAATTCTAAGTTTAATAAAAGCTATGTATTAGTTTTATTATTCGTTATGCCAATGTGGATTAACTTCGTTTTAAGAACAGGTGCAACAAGAGATGTTCTTACATGGCTTGGTATTAATGGTGGTACCCACTCTTATTTAGCCACAATGATTGGCTTAGTTTATAATTATTTACCTTTTTTAATATTGCCTCTTTACACAACAATGCTTAAACTTGATAAATCTCAAATTGAAGCAGCTTATGATTTAGGATGTAATAGAGTACAAATCTTTACAAAAAGTATTTTCCCACAAACAGTGCCAGGTGTTATAGCTGCTGCACAAATGGTCTTTATGCCTACAATGTCCAGCTATGTTATCCCAGAAACTTTAAGTGAAGGAAAAATCGTTTTATTTGGTAACTCAATTTATCTTGGATTTGCAAATAATCAATGGAATTCTTCTAGTTTTATGGCTATTATTATGCTCTTAATTATTGGCTTATCCATGCTTGTTACACGTAACTTTACAGAAAAAGATGATGGAAAGGATGCTGCAACATGGTAAAAAAGATTTTAGGTTATTCCTACATTTATTTAATTTTGTTACTTTTATACGTTCCAATTCTTGTATTAATTGTCTTTTCTTTTACTAATGCTACTTACATTGGTCAATGGAATGGTTTCTCTTTTGATTTATATGGCAAGCTCTTTGAAAGTGAAGAGATAATGCGTGCAATTGGTAACACTGTAATAATTGCTGTAATTAGCGCAATTTGCTCAACTGTTTTAGGAACACTAGGTGCTATTGGTGCTTTCTATTCAAAGAGAAGAAGTAGAGGAATTTTAGAAAATATCAATCAAATTCCAGTAGTTAACGCTGAGATTGTTATGGCTTTGTCTCTTGTTGTTATGTTTGTTTTCATTGGAAATAAAATATTTGGTGGAGCTAATTTATTCAGTTTTTGGACTTTATTAATTGGCCATATTGTAATTAGCGCTCCATTTGTTTATTTAAACGTAAAACCAAAATTACAACAAATGGATCCATCATTATATGAAGCAGCACTTGATTTAGGATGCTCTCCAAGACAAGCATTGCGTAAGTCAGTTTTACCAGAAATTCTTCCTGGAATATTCAGTGGTTTTATGCTTGCGATTACTTTATCATTAGATGATTTTATTGTAACTGCTTTTACAAGAGGAAGTGGATTGCTTTCAGGTGAAGGCAATATTGAAACTATTTCAACTTTAGTACAAGCTAAAATTAAAAAAGGACCTATTCCACCTGAAATGAGACCTTTAACTACAATTATCTTTTTAATCGTTTTAGTTGTCGTTATTGTTATTTCTATTAGTAGAAATAAAAAGACAACTGTAAAGTCAAGTAGACGTAGAAGAATGAGAGAAAGGGAATAATTAAATGACTAAATTTAGACAAAAAAGCAGTAAAGCATTTTTATCTATTGCTTTCATTTCAGCTATTTCACCTTTTCTTTACTCATGCGCAGAAGCTGGTGAAGAAATTTCAACTGGAACTACATATGTACATGTATTGAATGCTGAAGATTACATTGATGATTCATTAATGACTCAATTTGAAGATCTCGTTAAGGAAAGAGATGGCAAAAAAGTTAAAATTATCTATGAAACATATGACACAAACGAAACAATGTATAATACATTGAAAACAGGCAAACAAACATATGATATGTTGTGCTGTAGTGATTATATGATTCAAAGATTAGCAAGAGAAGGTTTACTCCACTCATTTACTGATGGCTTTGAAAATGGTTTGCTTGATAATTACAAAAATTATGTTTCTCCTTACTTAGCTGATTATTCTGATTCAGCAGAAAAAGACGCAAAACTTAATCAAATCATTGTTGAAATTCCAACTGGGGAAAAAGATTCTGACGGCAAACCGATATATGATAGTAACTACACACTAGCAGATTATGCTGTTGGTTATATGTGGGGCACACATGGAATTCTCTATAATCCAAATCTTGTAGTTAAAAATAACGGTAATTTGTTTAGACAAATTCCTGAATATAAGGATTACACTGACGAGCAACTCAAAGAAGTAGTTATTAAAGATTTTCAAGGATATGACGGATATTCAAAACTTTGGTCACCTGAATATAATAAAACTCAATCAATCAAAGATAGTATGAGAGACACATATGCTGTCGGTATCTTTGAATTATTTAAAAATGAATTCTTGCCTAATGAAGATGGAAGTTATAAAACTAGTTATCATGATAGAAATGAATTATTCAATAGTTGTGATGATGAGACCATCAAAAAAGTTCAAGAACAACTAATTGACTTAAAAGGAAACATTTTTGGATTTGAAGTTGATAGTGGTAAAGATGATATAGTCACACAGAAAATCGCTGTAAATTTAGCTTGGAGCGGAGACGCTGTTAACTCAATCGGTAGAGGACACTATGCTGATGACGATTGGGAAGAAGAAAGAGCTCCAGAAGATGAAGTAGAACTTTTCTATAGCATTCCAAAATTAGGTGCAAACGTTTGGTTTGATGCATGGTGTTTGCCAAAACATGAAGATGCTTATTATACAAGCGATGAATATAAATATACTTTAGAATTCCTCGATTTTTTAAATAATCCAGAAAGTGCTGTAGCAAATATGGAGTACAATGGCTACACAACTTTTATTGGATCTGCATCTGACGAATTAAGTGTTTTAGAATATGCATTAGACAGTTTTGATTTATCAAACGATTGTGAAACTGAAGAAGAATTGAATGATTTAGATGAATATGATATCAGTTACTATTTTAATTTTACTGATGATCAAGGAAAGCCTCTTCAAGAATTAGATATATCAATTTTTGATGAAGAAGCTTATCAAACTGAAGAAGAAGCAGAACAAGCTGGAGAACTTAAAACATTCCACTTTACTGATACAGATAACGATGGGAAGATAAACATTGTTATTAAAACAGATCTCACATCATTTGAAGGTAGAAGCTTGGTAGCACAATATCCACAATCAAGCGACATTGAAAGCTTGTATGTTATGCGTGACTATAAAGATCAAAATGATAAGATTGTCACTATGTGGGAAAATGTCAAGGTAAATCCATTACCAGTATGGGTTGTCGTTTTACTTGTTATTTTCTTAGTAGGAGTATTTGTTTACTTAGGTAGCTATAAATTAATAAGAAAATATAAAGTTAAGAAAAGAAAGCAATTAAGAAAGGAAATCGAAAACTCATAATATGGTAGGAAGTACTAATACTTTAAAAGTTATATTTCCTGGCGTTAGATATTCAATAGATAGAAGCTGTTTATATTATCTTGATAGATATATAGATGGTGATTCTATCTATATCGAATATGATGATAAACGCTATGAAAATAAATCATATAATTTTATTGATGAAATCAATAAAGACTTTGAAATTGCAAAACAAGTTTTATCAAATATAAATTTTTCAAAATATGGAGAAATCATTTTGATTGGAAAAAGCATAGGAACAGCAGTGGCTTGCTTAATTAGAAACTATTATATGCTTGATAAAGCTAGATTTATTTGTTTAACTCCAATAAATGAGACGGTTCAATATATAAGGCAAACTGATTTTATAATAACAAGTAAGGCAGACAAATATATAAATTTAGAAACAATTGAAAAAGAAAAATTTAAATATCCTTTTCTTACTATTTATTCAGATCTACCACATTCATTAGAATATAAAAATGATTTTCATAAAACTTTAAAAGTATTAGAAAATATTATCGATTTGTCATTAAATTATCTAGATACATCATATAAAGATTTGCTTGGATAAAATATGTCAAAGAGCGTTGTTATGAGAATTGCCTTCTCATTAACATAAAACATCTAATTTTAAAAAATTCAAAATTTAGTGTTTTTTCTTTTAGGGATACAAAAAAAGTTAAAAAATACTTGCATTGTATCCCTAGAATTTGATAAACTATTTAGGCGCTGAGTTAAGTGCTTCCTTAGCCAAGTTGGTAAGGCAATTGACTGCAACTCAATGACCAGTGGTTCGAATCCGCTAGGAAGCTCCATATTGCGCATTATAAAAATATATGGTAAAATAAAAATGTATTTCGGGGCGTAGCGTAGCTTGGTATCGCGTCTGCTTTGGGAGCAGAAGGCCGCAGGTTCAAATCCTGTCGCCCCGACCATTTGATTATTATGTCTGAATCCTTGTGATTCAGATTTTTTTATGCAGTTATTTTTAGTAATTTTTTGCTTAATATTTTTTACTTTTATTATTATAATATGAAAAAAAGAGGGAATATATGTTTGAAAAAAAGGATGTAAGTATTAGAAAAGTAACTAAAAATGATTGTAAACTTGTTTTAGAGTTTATCAAAAAAATTGCTAATTATGAAAAAATGCTTGATGAAGTAAAATGTACAGAAGCAGATATTAATAACGCTATTTTTGAGAGGAAAATCGCTGACGTAATTTTTCTTTGCTTGAATAATAAGGAAATTGGTTTTGCTTTATATTTTTATAATTTTTCTACGTTTACTGGAAAGTGTGGAATACATCTAGAAGATTTTTATTTGGATGAAGAATATCGACATCAAGGACTTGGAACTATTCTTTTTAAAGAAGTTGTTAAAATTGCAAAGATAGAAAAATGTCCACGTTTGGAGCGGACATGTTTAAATTGGAATGAACCAAGTATAAAATTCTATAAATCTATTGGTGCGAAACCTATGGATGAATGGACAACCTTTAGATTAGTGTATGATGATTTCGACAAAGCTCTTAATAAATGATTTATAAACTAATCTTTTTAACTAATTCTTTTAATGATTTATCACTCAATAAGTCTTCAATTTCTTTTCTGGAAATGAAGACTTTATTTTTTATTTGTGCATAAATTTGATTAATTATTTTATCTTCTACATTTTTAGCTTTTATGTAATCTTTATCTGTTGCACCATCAAGATTCTCCTCGAAAATTAATATGAGGTACCTTCTAAGCAGAGCAAGAATAGAAGTTTCAATCCAATACAGGAACTTTGCATTCTTCATAGATTCTTCATATGATTTGACCTTAATATAAAGAGGCAAGCCATCTATAGCGTTATGATATAAATCACAATAAACAAAATCATAATTTTCTTTATTGTGATTTAAATAAGAAAGTGCATCATCTTCTATTATTTTGATTTTGTTATTACTGAATTGAGGAAGTATATACTTTGTGAAAAGTTCAATTACTTGTTTGTCTTTCTCAATAATTGTAATACTTCTAACTTCACTTTTTAATGCGGCCATGTAAGGAAAATACCCCAAACCAAGTCCTAATACAAGGATATCTCCTGTAACTGTCTTTATATCGTCATCCATTGTATTAATTTCATGAGGCGTAATACTCATCCAAGTGACATCATTTTCTAAAACCTCAATGTATTTAAAAGGCTTATCAAAATAACCGATTTTTGTAATCTCTTTATAAAAGCTTGATGGTTCTATATCTAATTCGTCATAAAGAAAACATTCATATGGCTTGTATTCGCTATATTTAATTGTCCGTTTGTCAAAATGTTTTGTATTGATTTTGATATTCTTAAAATAAGCGTTTTCTTGATATTTTTTTATATCAAGCTTTTTAATATCACTGATGTGATATCGTTTAGATAAATTCTTAAATTCGTTATCATCTTGATCAATATCTAATACATCTAAGAAAGCACTATATATTGGATTTGCATCATCTCTATAAGCGTTAAGTAGCTTTTCATCGATACTTTGTCTACATTCTTCTAAATATGTATTGTAAATATTTGCTATTAAAATATTA
>CAUWDL010000061.1:0-7951 GCA_963557285.1 uncultured Bacilli bacterium
AAGAATTTGAGAGGCTTACTGGCATAAATATCAATGATATTAAAAAAGATTATATTGGCTATGCTACAAAATTCGCTAGAGAATATAATCTTATAATAAATTTAAAAAATGATATAAGTGTTATAACAGATGGTAGATCAACTTATTTAAACATCAATGGTAATCCTGGCTTAGCAAAAGGTGGAAGCGGTGACGTTTTAAGCGGAATTACATGCGCTTTACTTACAAATAGTAAAAATCTTCTTTTAAGCACAGCATGTGCAGCTTATTTATTAGGAAAATCTGCAGATCTTGCAATAAATGATATTAATGAATATTCATTGCTTGCAAATGATTTAAGTAAATATTTAATAAAAGCTATTAATGAGATGAGCTAAAAAGTCGCCTTTATTGTGGCGACTTTTTATCTTTTTTTAACTGATGTTCTAGTTTTGTATGAATATTTTGCTGGGGTAATACCAGTGACTTTTTTGAAACTTTGAATGAAGTGAGATTGAGAACAGAAACATAATTGACAAGAGATTTCATTCATTGAAAGTCTCCCTTCATTAATCAATTGAATTGCTTTTTCAATCTTTTCATTTAGTATAAATTGAGAAACTGAACATTTAAGTTCTTTGTGAAATAATTTTCCAAGGTATTGCTCACTGCAATTAACTTGTTCTGCAATCATAGCGCTAGTGATTTTTTTGTCTAAATTGTTATGAACAAAATTAGCAGCTCTAAATACAATTGGAGTGCATGCACTTTTCAATTTTGAATCATGGACAGCTTTTGCATACTGTATCATAACCTCAAAAATTGCTTTGATAATATCATCAGAATTTTGATATTGGTCGATTGCTTGTATGAATTTGTCGCTTAAATTTAAAGATTCTTTTTGATACATTCCTCCTGCTATAGCGACTCTTGAGAACAAAGTAACACCACTTACAGCCATATATCTTAATTGTCTTATGGTATCATTTGACATTTTACCAATAACAATATTGACATTTGTTGTTTCAAATTCCTTTTGAATTTCTTCGTAGCGGCCTTCTTTAATAAGGTTTAAGAAGTGTGTTTCACCGCTGTGTGTAGATAAAATTAAATCATCGACATAATCACTATCGTAACTGTCGATTACTTTTACATTAGCTGAACTCATGATTTAATATTATAATAATTTTGATAAAATTAGTATATGGACAACCTTAAATTAGACTTAGAAAATTATATACAACTTGTTTGTTCAGTTTTTAGCGGAAAAAATTATTGGGAAACAATACCTAGTTACGACCTTGAACTAAATGGAATGTATTTAAGCGATGGATCTCATGGCTTAAGAAAACAAATAGAAAAGCCAGAAAAACTTGGGCTTAAAAAAGGATACCCAGCTACTGTATTTCCTAGTGGAACGGCGTTAGGATCAACTTTCAACAAAGAACTGATTTTTGAAGTAGGGAAAGCAATTGCAGAAGAAGGCTTATATTATCATGTAAATATCATTTTAGGACCTTCTATGAACATTAAAAGAAATCCATTAAATGGTAGAAATTTTGAATATTTGAGTGAAGATCCTTACTTGACTGGAATCCTTGCTACTGAATTTTCAAAAGGAATTGAATCAACTGGTTTAGCTAGTTGCTTAAAACATTATTGTTTAAATAATCAAGAATATAATCGCTTTAATTCAAATGTTATTGTTGATACTAAAGCATTAAATGATATTTATCTAATGCCTTTTAAAATTGCAATCCACGAAGCTAATCCGAGTTCAATTATGACTTCATATAATCTTTTTAATGGTGTTCATGTTAACGAATCAAACTATTTATTGGTTGATAAATTACGTAATGAATATTCATATGATGGATTAGTTATCAGTGATTGGGGTGCAATAAATGATCGTGTTAAATCGTTTAAAGCTACTAATGATTTAGAAATGCCAACTTCCAATGGGGTTGGAGACATTAAGATTCATGATGCTTATCTTGATAAAACTATTTCAAAAGATGAAATAATTAAATCTTTTAATAGAATTAAAAAAATAGATAATAAGACAAATATGGCATTAATGAATAGCCGAGGTAATTTAGATCATCTACAAATATCTTTAAAGGCTGCTGAAGAGAGTATCGTTTTATTAAAAAACAATAGAAATATTTTACCATTAGTTTCTGATGATAAAGGGTTAATTGTTGGTCCTTATGCTTTTAAAAATTACATCCAAGGCGGAGGAAGTGGTAAAGTAAATCCTCAATATAGAAAACAAATATATGACATTTATAAAGAATATAGTTTGAATATTATAAAGGTTTTGCATGGTTTTACTTTAAATTCTAAAGCTAATGACGACAGAGAATACCTCCATGAAGTCCTAAATTATATTAAAATGTCAAAACCAAAGTATGTTATTGCTTTGTTTGGATTAACTGAAGGAATTGAAAGTGAGGGAGTTGATAGAGACAATATTAAATTGCCAAAAAATCAAATTGATTTTATTCATGAAATCGCTAAATATAATGTTGATTTAATTGGTGTTTGTATTAGTGGCAGTGTTGTTAATTTAAAAGAAGTGCTAGATAATTTTGTGGCTTTAATTTATGCGCCGTTACTTGGCATGGAAAGCAGTAGAGCAATACTAAATATACTATCTGGAATATCAGCACCTAGTGGAAGATTAAGCGAAACGTGGGCTAAGGATTATATTGATTATCCGAATTCAAATATCTTCGACAAAGAAGATAAACTAACTAATAACACATTGTATAAAGAATCTATTTTTATTGGCTATAGATATTTTTCGACTTTTAACAAAAAAGTATTATATCCTTTCGGCTATGGCTTAAGTTACGCTGAATTTGAATATTCTGATTTTGAGGTTAATCAAGACGGAGTCAGTTTTTTAAGTACAAATAAATCATTAATAAAAAGCAAAGATGTTGTTCAACTTTACATATCTAAATTAAATTCAACTTATTTAAGGCCACTTAAAGAATTAAAAGGCTTTGTAAAATATGAATTAGAACCAGGTGAAAGCAAAAAAATAACAATCTCATTTGATGATTATACTTTCATAACTTTTGATGAAAGCAAAGAGGAACTTATAAAAGAACCTGGAATATATGGAATTCATATTGCAAAAAACGTAAATCAAGATTTGTATTCAACTCAATTAGAAATCCAAGGAGACCGAAGAGCGCTTGATCATGAATTTAAGTATTCTGAATATTATAGAAATGGCAGCTTTAAACTTCTAAGTGATGAAAAATTCCTCGATTCATTAACTTATACTCCTATTTTAAAAAATAAGAAAACTATCGATAAAAAGAATAAGATTTTTTTATGCGATGAAAATACATTATTAATCGATGTACTTCACTCTAAGTCTAAAATTGCTAGAATTGTTGTTAAAGTTATTTACAAAAAATCTCTGAAATTATCAAAAAAAGGGAAACTTGAAAAAGCTAATACCATTAAATGCGGAATATTATTCCAGCCTCTATCATCAATTTTAAAAATGACTACTGGAATGTTTAATACTAAACAATTAAATGATATAATTTACGCAATAAATGGACATACATTTATTGGTTTATTTAGATTTTTTAAACACAGTCCAGACAAAAATATACCGAAAAAATCAGATATCTTCTGATTATAATATTAAAAAATTAAACTTTAGTTTCAATTTATGATATATTTGTATTTTAAATGGTAGAAAAAAATGAATTTAATAAGTATTATTAAGAAAAAATGTAAGCGCTTTCAAAGCGTTAGGAGATTTTATGAAGCATGAAGAATTAATTAATAAAATGACTTTAGAAGAAAAAGCTTCTTTATTAAGTGGTAAGAACTTTTGGGAAACAATGGATATACCAAGTGTTGGCTTAAAAAGCATGTTTTTAAGTGATGGTCCACACGGAATGAGAAAACAAATAGAAGGTGCTGATCATTTAGGATTAAATCAATCTGTACCAGCTACATGTTTTCCAACTAGTGCCACAATTGCTAATTCTTTTGACTTAGAATTAGCACAAAGAGTTGGTAAGGCACTTGGAGAAGAAGCACTTTCATTAAATGTTAACGTTGTTTTGGGACCAGGACTTAATATTAAACGAAATCCAAGATGCGGAAGAAATTTTGAATATTATAGCGAAGATCCATATCTCGCAGGTAAATTAGGTGCAGCTTATGTTAAGGGAATTCAATCAAATGGCATAGGAAGTTGTATAAAGCATTTTGCTTGTAACAATCAAGAAGAAAGAAGATTATCATCAAACAGTGTTCTAGATATTCGTACTTTAAGAGAAATCTATACAACTGCCTTTGAAATGGTAATTAAAGAGGCTCATCCGTTATGTATTATGTCATCTTATAATTTAGTAAATGATACATATACAAATGAAAATAATTATTTGCTTCGTGAAGTTTTACGTAAAGATTTTGGCTTTGATGGTGTAGTTATTACAGACTGGGGCGGAAACAATGATAGAGTTGCTGGATTGATTGCTGGAGATGACATTGAAATGCCTGGTAACAACGGTCAAACTGATAGAGAAGTTATTGAAGCTGTTAAAAATAATAAAATTAATGAATCACTCGTTAATGAATCAGTTGATAGAATTTTAACTTTATATGATAAAACTATGATGCCTTTTGAAAACGGCAAAAAATATACTTTTGATATAAACGAACATCATAAGATCGCTGAAGAAGCAGCGTCTGAATCAATAGTTTTATTAAAAAACGAAAATTCTGTGTTACCATTAGACAAAGATAAGAAGGTTTGTTTTATTGGTGATTTCGCAAATACTCCACGATATCAAGGAGCAGGTAGTAGCATAGTAAATCCTACTAAATTGGATAGTGCTTTAGACAAAGTTAAAGAGTTTGAAATTAATTTTATTGGATATGAGCAAGGCTATAAAAGAGATGAGAAAAACTCTAATAAATTAGCTAAGAAAGCCTTGGAATTAGGTAAGAAGTCTGATGTTATTGTTTATTTCATGGGATTAGATGAAATTGCAGAAGCAGAAGGGCTTGAAAGAAAAAATATTTTAATTAATCAAAATCAAATCGAATTATTAAAAGAATTACATACTTTGAATAAAAAAATTGTTGTAATTTTAAGTGAAGGCAGTGTTGTAGACCTTTCATTTGACAAATATTGTGACGGCTTAGTATTCGGATGCTTATCAGGACAAGCAGGAGCTGGAGCACTATTAAAAGTTTTAACTGGCAAGGTTAATCCTAGTGGAAAGTTAAGTGAGACATATCCATTGTCATATAAAGATACACCAACAAAAAAATATTTCCCTTCACATGAATTTAATTCTCTTTATAAAGATGGACTATATGTTGGATATCGTTATTTTGAAAAAGTGAATAAACAAGTTAAATATCCATTCGGATTTGGACTTAGCTATACAAAATTTGATTATCAAGATTTGCAAGTTTCAAACAATGGTGTCTCGTTTAAAATTAAGAATATCGGTAGCATTAAAGGAAAAGAAATTGCTCAACTTTATATAGGGTTAAAGTCTTCAAAAATATTTAGACCTGTTAAGGAATTAAAAGGTTTTATAAAAGTCGAAATTGAGCCTGGCGAAACAAAAGAAGTCACGATTAATTTTGACGAATACTCTTTTAGATTTTTCAATATTAAAGATGGTAAATTTGAAATTGAAAAAGGAACATATGACTTATATATTGGCGCTAGTTCACAAGATATTCGCTTAACTGGAAATATCGATGTCGATGGTGTCGATGCCAGTGGAATTTATAATTTAGAACAATTACCACATTATTATTCTGGAGAAATAACAAACATTAGCGATGATGAGTTTGAAACTTTAATTGAACGTAAAATTCCTGAGTCACACGTTAAATTTACAAAAAAGAATAGAATTATAGTAGATTACAATGTTACTATTAATGAGTTAAAATATTCTAAAGGGCGGACTGGACGATTAACTGCTTGGGGTGTAAATTTTGCAATCAAATTTTTAAGAAAGATTGGAAAGAAAACAACCGCAAATACAGTTGTCATGGGAGTTCTTAATCAACCAATGAGATGCATTTCAAGAATGACAGGTGGTGCAATTACTTGGGATCAATTAAATGCTCTAATGTATATGTTTAACGGTCATTTCCATAAAGGATTAGGAAGACTTATAAAAGCAACTTGGAATAGACCAAAAGTAACTAAAGAAAATCACTATACTAAAGTGAAGAAAAAGTAACACTATGCTTCTTCTTCACTAAAATATGAATGTTAGAGGAAGAAGAGTATATGACAAAAAAATTAATTTCGTTTTGTGTCCCATGCTATAACTCTGAGAAAGACATGAGAAAATGTCTTGAATCGTTAATTACTCAAAAAGATAAAGTTGAGATAATTATTATTGATGATGGAAGTAAGGATGGCACAGGTAAAATAGTTGATGAATATGCAGAAAAATATCCAGATTGTGTAATAGGAGTTCATCAAGAAAATGGTGGCCATGGAGCAGGAATAAATAAAGCCTTAACACTTGCAACAGGAGAGTTTTTTAAAGTAGTAGATAGTGATGATTGGGTCGATCAAAATGGATATCAACAAGTAATTGACACAATTGAAAAATATGGAGACCAAATTGATTTATTTGTTACCGATTACGCTTATTACACAGTAAATAAAATTCAGAAGATTATTAAATTTGGGCATGTTATGAATCCAAATAAAATAATTGGTTGGAATGATGTAGGAACATTTGCGAGTTGGGAAAATTTAACATTACATTCAACAATGTATAGAACTGAAGTATTACTTAAGTCTAATATGAAGCTTCCAATTCATTGCTTTTATGAAGATAATTATTTTGTATATGCTTCTTTGCCTTATGCTAAAAACTTATTTTATCTTCCAGTAACCTTTTATATGTATTATATTGGAAGAGAAGGACAATCTGTAAGCAAAGAACAATGTATTAAAAGATTTCATGACCATTATTACATTGCACATTTAATAAATAATGAATTTGATGTATATAAATATAAATGTAATAAAGGCTTATATAGGACTTTAATGCATCATTTAATATTAATTAATTCTATTGCTTATACATATACTAGAATGGCAAATACAAAAGAAAGTTTAGATACGTTCCATTTGTTAAAAAAAGAAACTAAGGAATTAAATAGAAAACTTTATAGAAAATTAAGATATCATTCGATTGCAGGCTTTGTTATGGCTGATGGTATTGTAGGAAAACGGCTTTTAAAATTTTCTTTTTGGGCAGCTCATAAAGTTGTTCCGTTTAATTAATTAAAAAGCGAATGAATTCGCTTTTTAATTTGCATTATTTTTTTAAAAAATTGATGAGTATTTGATATAATTCTTCAGGATTTTCTTTTAAATCGTTTCGTAACCGTTGTTTAAAAATTCCAAATATCCCATATGTTAAAAATGAAATAACATAATTTTTGTTGCTTATGTCATCTTTGACATTAATTATTAAATTCTCCTCAATGAATTCTAATAATTCTTTTAGTTGATCTTACTTATATAAGGCTCTAAATAAAGAAGAATTTTCTTTTATAGAATTTGAAATAATTATAAAAGTGTCTTTATAAGAATGCGAATTATTTTCAATCTCTTTATGAACATTTTTAAAAATTAACTCAACACTTTTTGCTAAAACATCTAGAGGAGAGGAATAATGTCGATAAAACGTTGATCGAGAAATAAAGCATTTATCTGCTATTTCTTTTATTGTTATTTTTTTGAATTCCTTTTTTTCTAAAATTTGTAATAAAGCATCTAATATTATTGTTTCTGAAAAATTGTGATTCATTTGCCCCCTTTTTGCTGATAATTTTTTATTTATCGCAACATTTTTTTATTTTATGTATCGTTTTAAGACATATTTTTAAAATCAATTGAAGCGTATTTATGTGTTGATATAATGAAAATATATGGAGGTCA
>CAUWDL010000062.1:0-7891 GCA_963557285.1 uncultured Bacilli bacterium
AAGTCATTCTCACAAATCCACTAACAGGAAACAAATATGGAACAATAAAATGCAAATTATCTAAAAATTCTTTACTAAACATTGAATCAAATCTTGAATTGTTAATAAGATTTAAAAATAAATTCAAGATATATTGATAAGCAAAACAGAGCACAATAACAAGAGTGCTAGCAAATAAAATTTGAATAATGATTTTATTTTTCATAGCGTTGTAGCATTTGTTGTAAAAAGGCAATAAAAACAAGACGAGCCCAGTTGAAAAAATAGAAACAAATACAGGATATAATAAGCTTAAAACATAAAATTGTGGGTAGATACCATCTTGTATTCCTCTATTAGCACCATAGCTTATGAGTAAAGGAACACTAACAATAAAATTTACAAATACATTATAAAAAAATACAAGTATACTTTTTGCAAAAATAACCTCATCTCGATCTATAGGCAAAGGTAATAAAATCGAGCTATCACTTTTTTTATAAAAAATATTTTTGGCTTTTATCATTGAAGTTATAACGCTAAAAAGTAAAAGAATAATCAAAAATAAAATTAAAAAGTCAAGCGAACCATAAGGACTGAACTTAATCAGTTTCTTATCAAGCTCACTAAATAAATAAACTTCAAAAGTTACAAACAAGCTTAATAGTAAAATGTACCCAAAAAATTTCAGAATTTTTTTACAAATACTGATATTTTTATCGCTTGTAAAATTCTCTTTATATTCTTTATGAAGTAAATCTACTATCATATCTTATCTCCATAAATTCTAAAGAAAATTCTTTTAAGATCTTTGCGCTTAAATGGCTCTTTCTTAAAATCTATTTCTTGTTCGATAACTCCATTATTAACGATTGCAACTTTATCACAAATTTCACTTACCAAATCAATATTATGCGAGGTAATAAAAACTGTATTACCATTTCTTGCATATTCTTTTAGCATTTTTAAAAGCACTTCATATACCATGATATCAAGTCCAACAGTTGGCTCATCTAAAATCCACAATTTAGGGTTATGCAATAAACTTGCCATTAAGCACACTTTTTGTTTCATGCCATGAGAATACTCACTTATCCTCCTGCAAAGATCTTCATCTTGAAGATTAAATTTACCTTTCAAGAATTCGATATTAGAATCAAAACTTTCTTGCATCATACCATATGCACTACCAATAAATTCTAGAAATTCATAACCTGTCATTAATTCATACGCAACTGGTTCACTAGGTACATATCCGAATAATTTCTTCGTTTCTAAAGGTTCATCTTTTATAGAATGTCCGAATATTTTTATATCGCCACTATTAAAATCTTTTAAGCCAACAATCGAGTCTATTAATGTAGATTTACCAGCACCATTTTTGCCGATATAGCCGTAAATTTCACCTTGTTCTACTTTTAAATTAATACCCTTTAAAACTTCTTTTTTGCCATAACTTTTATGCAAATTAACAACTTCGAGAGCAGAAACTGAAATATTGTTAGTGCTAATAACTTCTTTATTATTCATATTTTATCGCCCTCCAGAGTCCTTTTATCCATACGTATTTTTTATTTCTTAACATTACAAAAGAAAATCTATTATTACAAGATGAGCAGTAATAATCAAAATCTTTAGATTTAATAGATATACTCCCACAATACGGACATTTGCTTATTTCGCTTGCATTTAATGGAATTAATATTTGTGTTGAAGAGAGAACATTATCGAAAATTTCATTAAAAGATGATTCATCATAAATATTTAATTCAGCGATATTATTAAAACTTTTCGAATTATTATAGGAAGTAAGTATCAGCAGATTATCAATATTTAAAAAGTCAATGTATTGCTTATCATATTTATAAAAAATCTTAATTTTCGTAAAAGAATCGCAATTACTAATTTTGCATTTAATATCAATTGATAATTCTTTCGAATTAAGCATTAACGAATATTTAATATCTTTATAAGCAAAATTTAGACTGTTAGTTAAAGAAACTACTCCATTGATCGTATTAAAAGAAAAATTCTCAGACATAGAAATTTCTTTATTATTAACTAAATAAGCAACAAATTTAATCACTATAAAATTATAATAAGTACTATCGGATGAGATACTATTTTGTAGTAAAAAGCAGTTTTTAAAAAATCTATAAACTTTATTATACCTTCTATCATGAATTATCGTATTCGTTAGTTTAAGAGGCGATGCAAAATGAGATTTTTTAAGTCTTCTATAGAATGTGTGTAATTTTAGACGATTAGCTTTTTCTTTAATGTTTTTAATTAAAAGCAACTTATTTTGAGTGTCATGATCATTATAGATATAGTCACTCAATTCATTATTTTCTTTTGAAATTCTATGATAAATAGAGAGTTTACCTAAACTTGTTTCACTGGTTCCGAAATAATTAATTATCGATGAAGATGTATTTACATCCAAACCAAGCATATTATCGATAACATTTAATAGTTTATTATAAGCATAAATAATAAACCTATTTTCATAATTATCAATTGTGTCATCATATTCGAAAGTATGCACTAATTCAGGTTTATATTGCTTTCCGTTTGATTTCCATAAGCTAGCATCTTGAATCGTTTTTTTAAAAGATTCTTCTGAGTAATTATTTACCAACTCACTACGTTTTAACGCTGTAATCGTTTTTGTTTCAACAAATGGATGATTAAATATATTATAAAAAATGTCTAATAAATCATTGATTTTATTAAGCTTATTAATAAAGTTATAGTCATTTTTATAAGCACAATTAAGATTTAGTTCACTTATTTTTTTATAGCTTAAAATTGAATCACTATTAAATAATGATTGTAATTTTAAAGTAAAATCTAATAAGTAACCAAATCTTTCCATATAATGCTAACTCTAACTAAAATTTTCTAAGTAATTTTTTGATTAAATGTCTAGTTTGCTTAAAATCATCACCATAAAGTTTAATAACCAAACTATCAAGTCCCTCTAGTCCTTTTTTAATATAATCTTCATATCTTCCTTCAAGTTTTGAAATAACTTTACTTGCAAATAAGAAGTCTAGTGCTTCTTCTTTTTTACCACCAAGTCCAACAAACACTGGAACAAAATTGTTGATTTGATTCATAACACGATTTCCAAGTGCTAAATCAAACTCATCATATACAAAGTCGATCAAAATGTTATAACGTGACAAATCTTCTTTGTTTAATTTATATTCATCATTGTCTTTAGCAATATTAAATTGTTCATTAACAAAATCAAATGAAAGATGAACTGAATCTTGATCTGCTATAACTTCAAATGGCGTATTTAAATTGTCAAAATTAATTGTAATCGCACGGTCATAAACTTTATCTGTAATAGTGTAAGTTGAATCATCTTTATTAGCTGTTCCAATAAAAATAGTATTACGAGGAATTTTTATAAATCCATCTTCTAAATGATTAGGCGCTACGAACCCAAAAGGTAATTGCATGATTTTAATTTTCCACTCATCTTCTGGATATTCAAGAACACTTAAAAAATCAGCAAAATAATATTCAATACGTGAAATATTCATTTCATCAAGAACCATAATATTAAAATTTCTTTCTTTATAGCTATATCTATAAAGTCTTTTTAAGAATTCAGTTTCACTATATGTCTTGCTAAAATCATTAAAGAAGCCTAACACACTAGTTCTATCGCGCCATGTAGTTTGCACAGGAGCGAAGAAACTTTTTTCTCCAACAAAATCGCTAAAATATCTCGCAATAGATGATTTCCCTGTTCCACTTAAACCTTCAAGAATTATAATTTTACTAGTCGCTAATCCAGCAATAAATTCACGTATTGTAGTAATATCGAAGTATAATTTTTCTTTGCTAGCTAAATAATTTCTAAATTTATTTGCTAATTCATTTAGTGGTATATTATCATTAAATTTTGATTCTTTATATACCTCCATCTCATCAATTTCACAAAGACCAGGAAAAACTTTTTCTTTTAATAAATCCGAATAGTCACCGCTTAAAGTAGGAGACAGTGAATTAATATGCATTTGATTCGATTTACTTAATACATCGTCAGATTCTTTTTCATACTCGCCAAACGAAGCACTTAAATTGCCTTGTTCTTTAGCTTCTTGATATTCTTTATTTTTCTTTTCTTCCTCTTTTTCTTCTTCAATTCTATTATTAAAGAATCTAAATGGCTTATCGATATTTTTAAAGTTCACATAAAGCAATATTGCTCCACCAATTAAGCTTAATAAAACAGCAAATATAATAAATCCTGTTACAAATCCTTCTAATAAAAATAAAAAACTATTAGCGATGGTTTCAGATTCATAAGGATATTGTGCAATTATTCCAATTCCAAAAGCTAAACCAAAACAAATAACAAAAGTAGATCCATACACGATTAACCATTTTTTCGAATAAGGTTTTTCATCGTAATAAGTCGCTAAACGATATTCATAAACAAACGCGAATATAAAAAGTAACAAATAAATAGCGAAACAACTAAATAAAATCCAACTTGCAACGCT
The DNA here is from genome assembly GCA_963557285.1 of uncultured Bacilli bacterium. Classification (GTDB taxonomy): domain Bacteria; phylum Bacillota_I; class Bacilli_A; order RFN20; family CAG-826; genus Onthovivens. The sequence continues at coordinate 4,506 of CAUWDL010000062.1, forward strand.
ACCTCTAATTTCACTAAATCCCAAAGCATGTCCTAAAGCCGCTATCGGATTATTCTTTTTCATGATTGGATAATTCGCATCACAGCAAATTCCACAAAACACGCTAATAAATACATAGAAATAACTTAGGCATAAAATGATTAAATTTTTTCTAGTGAAATGTGCTTTTTTCATATTTTACTTTCCTTTCGTATATATTTTAAAATTCAGTTATTAATCTAAATGTGATCATCACAAATATTTCTAGAATTAACAATCTCATTGTTTTCTAAATTTTTTATTGAATTCTTTACCAATTCATCTTCCTTATTTGTAGTTTTGAATGATGAATACATGATATTATCAGTTTTATTCTTAATTGTTTGATCTTCTAATTCTATTTTAGATATAAACTTTCCTTCGCTAAATTCATACTTATATCCTTTATAAATCAATTCTTGTTTAAAAAAGTTTTTTACATTCGGATAAGAAGGATCGTAATTTATCAGTTCTATTAATGAATTTGTTCTTTTGTTCAACACCTTATCTAATTTTGTTTTATAATAATCAAACATGATAAAGCAGTAAATTATCGAACAAATAGTTATAATCCCACTATTCGATTGTAGAAAAATAACAAAACTTCCTAACAACGGAATTCTAAATTCGTTGTATTTCCCTACCAAATTTTTATATCTCAGAGGCTCTTTATAAAGACTGCCTAAATCACTTACATTATTACTATCGCCTCTAGTATTGATTTCAAGTTCGCCATTTACATTTTCTATAGAAATAATTCTATGAACAATTAAATTATTATTAACATCTTTAAAAGCAACAATATCATATAATTTAACTTCATCCATTGATTTGTATTTTTGAAGACCAATAATATCATATGTATCAAACTGGTTATTCAATTCATTTTCAACAAGATACTTATTATCTTCGTTTTTATTTGACATACTACCGCTTGCAATAACAACAACTCCAGTATCATTAATTAATAAGCTATTTCCTAAAATTCTACTCGCCACACTAAAACCGAAAAATATAATTATTACGAACAGCATTGAATGTGATATTACCTTGCCTATAACACTTAAAACCTTTTTATTTTGTGAATTTTTATCTTTTTCTTTTTGCAAAAATTCATCAATGATTTCAATATCTTGTCTACCATCTTTTATCTCTTTTATCGCATTCAAAAAATAATTTCTAAACAAGTATGTAAATACAATAGAAAAAGAAATTAAACAAACAGCAGTTATAATAAGTGATAATATTTCGATTTTTGTCATAATAAAGAAGTAAACTTGCACGCGTAATTGTACGTGCAAGTAACATTAAAATTAATTAAGCAACTTTTTTTGTTAATGAATAAGTAGCTATAAAATTTGAAGCATTTAATTTAGAAATTTTTTCATTTAATGCTTTGATATATTGATTGACAGTATCAGCAGGAGCATCTTCTTCTATTTCACAAGGATTTTTTCCACCAAAAACTGAACCCCAAGCAAATTTATATTCAGCGTTAATAACGAGCGTACTTTTTACACTTAGGTCAGTTTTAAAAGTGTAGAAAGCATTTTCTTTAGAGCCAGTTGTTGCATTATCACTAAATTTTGCTGGCAATGTTATTAATGTTTTTTCAGTTTTTACAGGAGCAACAAGATAATTGCCATCTATTGTAGCTTTATAATCTGCAGCTTTCTCATTAGTTAAAGCAACTTTTAAATCGTTTTCCAAAAACCATTTTGAAAAATTAGTACCTGTAGAATCTAGTGCGTTTGTAATTTTAATATCAACTTTAAACGTTAAATCTTCGCCTTGGCCCTTAGCCCCAGAAAAGATAATAGGTCCAGTTTTATCATCTTCCTTAGCATCAAATCTTAAACTGTTATCAGAAGAATTAATTATTGCTGTCATTGACATTCTACGATCTTCTACTTCGCCTACAGCAACAGAAACATTTCCAGATGTTGCATCGGGTGTTGTTGATTGAATAACCCATGCAGAAAAGCCTACACCTAATAAAGCTATACCAGCTAACGATAATAATATACCTATTATTTTAGTTTTCATACTTTACCCCCCATTATTAAATATTTGAAAGAACAGGCTCAATTAATAACGAAAGTGTCTTATTATTTAGTACCTTATTCATTCCTTTTAACTCTTTTGTTATTTTATCAGTGTCTTCTACTGTAACATTTGACTTAAATTTTTCATTATAATAATCGGCTGGTGATTTTGCATTTTCAGCTGTTGTTGTAAGTTTATCGTTTCCGAAAAAATCGCCCCGTCTAAATTGAACTTTTAAATTAGTCCAAGTAATAACATGTAGTTCACCTTCATTACTTGATGTTCCAACAGTTGTTACGTTTGCTGGAGCAAAAATGTAATTCATTTTGCCTGCTCTATCTTTGAATTGATCATTTTCATCAGTAGCTACAACCGCATTATTATCATGAACATTAAAATCCTGAAAATCGCTAGGTTTCTTTGTTGGTAAATCAAATTTTAATCCTGTTACTTTTTGATTTCCTTCAACATAAGCATTTCCATAGGTAAGTTTAATAGTCTCGAATGTAATTTCTAAATCACCTGTTATTTCACTATTAGTTACAACTCCGCTTCCATGTGCTTTTGTTTCACAAAGTTTAATGGTTGAATCTTTTAATTTTACCTCCAAACTTGCAGAATCATTTTTTGCAGTATCAACAGTTACATTTGTATCACCTTCGTCATGTGCATTATTAGTTCCAACTATCCAAGTTGCAAAACCTGTTGTTAATAGAGCAATTGCGCCAAAGCAAAGAGCACCACCAAGTACCCATTTTCTTTTACTTGAAGAATTCATTTTTCTCATAATTATATATAGCTTAGTAATTAGTGGAAACCCTAAGCACCCTTTCTTGGAATCTTCCATAATTAATAATAAGTAAGTTGATACGTAATTATTTCGTACCTTCTAAAGAGTGAAATGAAAATCATTACTTAGACCATTAAATATCAACCCATTAGTATTAATGAACCACTATACATCAATACTTAACTTATAAATAAGTAGTCTATTCGCGTAAAAAGCGATTGAACAATGAATTGCAAATTCATCACTATGACAATAATAAACTTAAAAATCAAACATTTCAATATGATAAAAATTTTTGCAAGTATTGGAACGAAAAAACGCTTGACTTTTTTAAATTTATTTAATTGCAATAATAAAAAAATAAGATTATTAATAATCAACACAATTTATGCCTTAATCATTGTTAATAATAATTAATAAAAAACCTACAAAACCTCTATCAATTATATAAAAAGAGCTTAAAATGCGCATAAAAAAAGATTTTTTTACGTTTTTTTATAAATTATTAACAATATAATATTTAATCAAATAT
>CAUWDL010000063.1:0-7756 GCA_963557285.1 uncultured Bacilli bacterium
TGGCTTTTAGAGTAAAACCTGCAAGTCAAGAAACACAAAATTACTTAAAAGGATTTGAATATGTTTATAAGCAATTATTAAGTGTTTTAGAAAACGAAGGAATTCATGAAATTGCACCAAAGATTGGTGATCAGTTTGATGAAAAAGTAATGCATGCTGTTGATACTGTTGAAGATGAAGGTGATGAAAATATCGTAAAGGAAGTCACTTTAAAAGGATATAAGTTACATGATCATCTAGTAAGAGCGGCTATGGTTACTGTTTCGAAACATCCATGTTCTAAAGATGTAAAAGAAGAACAAGAATCAAAAGATGAGAAATTAGCTTAATTAGGCTTAATGGAGGATTATATATTATGGTAAAAGAAACTATTATTGGTATAGATTTAGGAACTACAAACTCAGTTGTTAGCTATCTTCAAAGTGATGGAACTGTTAAAGTTATTCCAAACCCAGAAGGAACTATGACAACACCTAGTGTTGTTGGATTTAAAGCAAATGGTGAAGTAATTGTTGGTAACGCAGCTAAACGTCAAGCTATTACTAATCCAGATACAGTTGCTAGTATCAAGAGACATATGGGTTCAGATTATAAAGCTCATATTAATTGTGTTAATAAGGATTTCACTCCACAAGAAATTAGTGCAAAGATTCTTGCTTATATGAAATCATATGCAGAAGCAAATATTGGACATCCAATCCAAAAAGCTGTTATTACATGTCCTGCTTACTTCAATGATGCTCAAAGACAAGCTACAAAAGATGCTGGTACAATTGCTGGTCTTGAAGTAGTTAGAATTATTAATGAACCTACAGCAGCTGCATTAGCTTATGGATTAGGAAAAGATAAGAGTGAAAAGATTTGTGTATTCGATTTAGGTGGTGGCACACTTGATGTTTCTATCCTTGATATTGGCGATGGAACATTTGAAGTTGTTTCAACTGCAGGTGACAATCAACTTGGTGGTGATGACTGGGATAATGTCATTGCTGAATGGATTAGAGCACAAATTAAAATTGAATTTGGTCAAGATATTTGCGATAAAATGGCTCTTCAAAGATATAAAGACGCTGCTGAAAAAGCAAAAATTGAATTATCAAGTAGCTTAGAAACTACAATTTCATTACCATTTATTGGAATGGGTAGTGCAGGACCTATCAGCTTTGAAAAAGTTTTATCTAGAGCTAAATTCGAAGAAATGACAAAGCACTTATTAGATAGATGTGTTACACCTTTAGAAAAAGCTATCCAAGATGCAAAATTATCATACAATGATATTGATGAAGTGTTATTAATTGGTGGTTCTATAAGAATGCCAGCTGTTCAAAACTTAGTAACACGTATTACAGGTAAGAAATTAAATTTAAGCGTTAACCCAGATGAAGCTGTTTCAATTGGTGCTTCATATCAAGGTGGTATCTTAAGTGGAGACGTTAAAGATGTTATTCTTCTTGATGTTACACCTTTAACACTTGGTATTGAAACTATGGGTGGTGTTATGACTCCATTAATTCCACGTAATACAACAATTCCAACAACTAAATCACAAATTTTCTCAACAGCAGCAGATAACCAACCTGCAGTTGACATTATGGTCTATCAAGGTGAAAGAGGAATGGCTCACGATAACAAGTTATTAGGCCACTTCCAATTAACTGGAATTAAACCAGCACCAAGAGGAACTCCACGTATCGAAGTCACATTTAATATTGATGTTAATGGTATCGTTAAAGTTAGTGCAAAAGATCTTGATTCAAACAAAGAACAAGAAATTACGATTAGTGGTTCAAATGGCTTATCAAAAGAAGAAATTGATAGAATGGTAAGAGAAGCTGAAAGTAATAAAGAAGAAGACAATAAACGTAAAGAAGAAGTTGAACTTAAGAATAAAGCAGAAAGTTATATTGCATCAATCGACCAAGCTTTAAGAGAAAAAGGCGATCAAATTGATGCAAAGCAAAAAGAAGAAACAACTAAATTAAGAGATGAATTAAAGACAGCTCTTGATAACAACGATATGAATACTTTAAGAAGCAAAATCGGTGATTTGGAAAAAGCTGCTGCATTTATGCAACAACAAGCAGCTAATGGCGGTGCAACAAATGCAGGCGCTCAATCACAACAAACAAACACAAATACTTCTACAAATGAATCACACGGTTCAAGTGATGATGTAATTGATGCTGATTTTACAGATAAAAAGTAATAAAATATTTAAAAATTGCTGAAGGGAAGCTGTAACGGCTCTCCCTTTTGCATTAATTTGTGAGGTATAAAGAGATGGCAGAGAAACGTGATTATTATGAAGTACTTGGAGTAAGTAAATCTGCTACCCAAGATGAAATAAAAAAAGCATATCGTCAATTAGCTAAAAAATATCATCCTGATAACAAGGAAACTGGAGATGCTGAAAAATTTAAAGAATGTACTGAAGCGTTTAGCGTTTTAGGTGATGCTGATAAACGTAAAACCTATGATCAATTTGGCGCCGCTGCGTTTGATCAAAATGCTGGCGGTAGTAATCCATTTAGCGGAAGTGGTTTCGAAGGATTTAATTTTAATGGTGGCTCTTTTGATGATTTGAATGATATTTTAAGTAAAATGTTTGGCGGATTTGGTGGTGGCTTCTCATCAAGTAGAGGTTATTCATCAAGTGATGGCTCTCAACGTGGTAGTGATACATTAATGAGAATTAAAATTAATTTCATGGATGCTGTTAACGGAAAAACCGTTACCATACCGCTAACATATGATGAAAAGTGCTCTTCATGTAACGGAACTGGCGCGTTACATGGAACAGAATTTACAACATGTTCAAAATGTGGTGGAAGAGGTAGGGTAGTAACTCAACAAAGAACCATTTTTGGAATTATGCAATCTGAAAGCGCATGTCCAAGCTGCGGCGGCTCAGGTAAAATTATAAAAACTAAATGTCCAGATTGTGGTGGCCGCGGATATACCACAGTTAAAAAAGATATTGATGTAAAAATACCTGCTGGAATTCAAAGTGGACAACAAGTAAGACTTGCTGGTAAAGGGCAAAGAGGCAGTAATGGTGGCGAGAATGGTGACTTATATATAGAAGTTATTGTTGCTCAACATGATTATTTTACACGTGAAGGAAATAATATTCATATTGAAATTCCTTTAGATTTTGTTGATGCTTGCTTAGGAACTACAATTAGCGTACCTACAGTTTATGGTGATGCAGAGCTTAAAATCCCAGCTGGAACACAACCGAATAGTATCCTTACGCTTAAAGGCAAGGGTGTAAAGGATTTACGTGGTAATGGCTATGGTGATGAATTTGTTCATATTGATTTAAAAACACCAACATATTTAAATAAAGAGCAAAAGAAGTATCTTGAAGAATTTAAAAGAGCAAGTAAAAGTGGAGATAATTTGTTCGATAAATTTAAAAGAGCGTTTAAAAAGTAGTAATAAATGTTATACTTAAAGAGGGAATATGTACCCTCTTTATTTTTTATATTTAAAGCTGACCATATTTAATATAATTTTAAATATGATATTATAAATTTCTTAAGGTGGAGATGAAATAAATTATGCCAAAGTGTAAATATTGCCATGAAAATATCACGCGTTTTGATAAAGAAATTTGTCCTTTTTGTGGTGGCAAGAAGCCTCTTGAAGGCATTGACGATAGTACATATGATATTACTCAATGCATTGATATTGTAAATAAGCAAGATGAAATATCTTTTAAACAAAAAAGTCATGTTACAAATGCTTTATTATGCATGTTTTTAGGCTTTTTCGGAGCAGATCAATTTTATTTAGGATTTAATAAAATGGGCTTTATACGTTTATGCGTTGATTTAGGACTTTATGTAATTGTCTCAATTATTCTTTATTTCACGACATCTCTTAGCTATTTATCGTTTGTAATCCCTTTTGTGTGCTTGTTTGTTGTATATTTTGTATTAGGTATCGCTAATTTTTTCATAAAAGGAAAAAAAGATGTTAATGGAGTGTTTATAAGATAATGCAAAGATATTTTACAAGTTGTAAAGATAAAGAAAATATCGTCATTGAAAATGATGATATTTTTCATATAAGAAATGTTATGAGAATGGTTCCTGGTGACCGCTTTGAAATTAATAATGATGGTGATATTTATTTAGCTGAAATAGAAGAAATAAAACCTGATTTCAAATTCAAGATAATTGAAAAAAAGAATGAAAATCATGAACTGGATGGCTATATAAGACTTTTATACTGTCTTCCTAAAGGAGATAAGACAGACTTAGTTATTCAAAAGGCTGTTGAATTAGGCGCTAGCGAAGTAGTACTTATTAATAGTACACGTTCGATTGCAAAAATTACCAAGGATAATAAGGATAAAAAAATTATTAGATATAATAAGATTATAAAAGAAGCCAGTGAACAATCTAAAAGAACAAGATTGATGAAATTAACTGACGTTATTACTTTTGATGAAATTGATAAATATCCAGGCGACTTAAATTTAATAGCTTATGAAAGCACAAAATTTACAAGTGAAGATCTTTTAACGACGCTTTCTTCAATAAAAGGAAAAACAGTTAATGTTATTATTGGTGCAGAAGGTGGTATTACAAAAGAAGAACTTGAATATTCTAAAAAACATGAATATAGAGAAATTTCATTAGGAAAAAGAATTTTAAGAAGTGAGACAGCTTGCTTATATATTTTGTCACTACTTTCTTTTTATATGGAAAACTAATATGGAATCGCTATTTGATATTTTAGAGAAAAATAGAAATAAAAAAAGCTATCGTCATTGTGATGAAATCTCATTTTTTAACAAATTTAAAGGAATGCTAAAAGTTAACTCTGCATTTTCTAAATATATAGATTGCGAAAATGAATTTGATATAATAAAAGCGAATATTATAATTAAAAGCATTATAAACAAAGAAGAATTAGATAAGATTATAAATGATTGTTATCTTACAAGTAATCAAGACGTATTCGAAATTAAAGAGCAAATTAAAGAAAGAATAAGTGATTTGCCATATATTGATTATGATAATTTTAAAGTGTATATTCCTTTTTTTAACAAAGCGACAAATGTAGTTTATTCTGTTGATAATGAAAAAATGAGCGATTATCCTTACATAGAATTAAGTAAGAAGTATGAACCATTTTTAGTAAATGCTTTTGATACATATACAACAGATGTTTTTAGTTCTTTATTTACTCAGCTTGTAAAAGTTGATGAATCCAAAACAAGCGTAGCTTTTTATCACTATGATTTTAACGCTATTTTTATAATTAATAGACAAGGTACCTTAGATAATGTTATTTATTTATTTGATAAATATCTTATTAATCCTCATAAATTTAACATTATCGAACGCGTAAAGCCGCTTGTGAGGGCATATTACGATAATGATTTATTCAATTTTGTTAATATTTTATATAATAATGGTCTAGTTAGTTATATAGTTTATAGAAAAATTTGTAAGGTGAAAAAAATATGAAGTCAATTTTAATAGAATTCTTAGGATGCAAGGTTAATAATTATGAGGTTGAAGCAGTTGCTAAAACTTTTTTAGATAACGAATATCATTTTTTTGATAAGCACATAGATAGTACACCTGACGTTATTATAATTAATACGTGTGCTGTTACTGAAACAAGTGTTACAAAAGACAAAAAAACAATAAAAAAATATCGTAAGGAATATCCTGAATCTGTTCTTGTTGTTATGGGATGTTACGCACAATATAAAAGCGAATATATATCGAATGTTTTAAACGCAGATATAGTTTTAGGCACATCTAATAGAAATAAAATTTTTGAACTCGTTAATCAATTTAAAAAGACAAAAAATAAAATCATTTTACATGATGACAATAAATTGATAAAGAATTATGAAAACATGGAAATAGATAAGTTTTATTTTAATACACGCGCATATGTAAAGATTCAAGATGGATGTGATAATTTTTGTTCATATTGTTTAATTCCTTATATAAGAGGAAGATCAAGAAGCAGATGTAAGGAAGATATATTAGATGAAATTAATTCATTGATTCAACATGGTCATAAAGAAATTGTTTTAACCGGCGTTGACATGTCAAGCTACGGATTAGATTTTGAAAAAAAGGAAAAGTTCAGTGATTTGTTAGAATATATTTTAACCAATGCTAAAGGACTTTATCGTTTAAGGATTTCTTCACTTGAAGAAAGTTTATTGGATGATAAATTTTTATCTTTACTTGGCAAGTATGATACTTTAGCTAATCATCTTCATATTCCTTTACAAAGTGGTAGTCAAAGTGTTGTAAAAAGAATGAATAGAAAATACAATCTAGATGAATTTAAAGCTAAGGTTGAGAGAATAAGAAAAATAAGACCTGATATTTCGATTACGACAGATGTCATAGTTGGTTTCCCTGGTGAAACTGAAGAAAATTTCTTAGAGACATACAACTCATGTAAAGAATTAAAATTTACAAAAATACATGTATTTCCTTACTCTGATAGAGATGGTACAGTCGCTTCTAAAATGCCTGATAAAGTAGAACCAAGAATTAAAAAAGAAAGAGTTCATAGATTGTTAAAACTAAGTGACGTTTTTGAAGAGGAATATTGCTCTAAATTTTATGGAAAAGATATACCATTTTTGATTGAAGAATATGATTCAAAATTAGATGCATATAAAGGACACAGCTCAAATTATTTACATGCGTATATAAAATCAAATCACGATATTAAAAACGAAGTAATTAATATTAATTTTAATTCAAATAATAAATTAGATTTTTGACAATGTCAAAAATAAAAAAATACGATGGCTATCGTATTTTTTTAATAAAATTAAATAATATCAAAAAAATATTTGATTTTTTATTCGATATCGATATAATTATAAAGGTAGTTAGGAGATTATAGATTTATGGCAGTACCTTTTAGAAGAACTAGTAAAACATCAAAAAGAATGAGAAGAACTCATTTCAAATTACATGTTAATGGTGTTTCAGTTTGTTCACACTGTGGAGCAATGGTTAAATCACATACAGTTTGCCCAAAATGTGGATATTACGATGGAAAACAAATCGTTAAAAAATAAGTTTTACAATTAGATGAATTAGAAATGCTCTTTATGAGCATTTTTTTGTATTTAAGATGCTTTTTTATTACTTAAATGATAAAATTTAAGCATGAATATTGGCTTTTTAGGTTGTTCAAACATTGCTGTTGAAATTATTAAAGCTTTATCTTCTATTGAAGATGTTGTTTTATACGGTTGCAGTGCAAGAGATCCAAAAAAAGCGAGAGATTTTTCTATTAAAAATAAAATAAAAAAATATTATGAATCATATAAAGATATGCTTTTAGATGATAATATTGATTTAGTTTATGTTTCAACTTTAACATCATCGCATTATAAAGATACTTTACTTGCTCTCCAATATAAAAAACCTTGTATTGTTGAAAAAGCTTTTACACAAAATTATAAGGAAGCAGAAGACTTAATTTATTATAGCGAAAAACATAATATTTATTTAACAGAAGCGATTTGGACTAGATATATGCCATATAGGCGTTTAATTAGTGAATTATTAAAAACTAACGCAATTGGACCTGTATATCATGTAGAAGCTAATTTATCATATCCTCTTACGACTGTACAAAGATTAATGAATAAGGATATGGGTGGAGGAGCTCTGCTAGATTTAGGTGTTTATTTGCTTAACTTTATTACTATGTTTTTTGGCTATAATATCAAAACTGTAAGGTCTATTAT
>CAUWDL010000064.1:0-7681 GCA_963557285.1 uncultured Bacilli bacterium
TTTAATAATTTAATCACCTTCTTACCAGCAGTTGCTCCATTCATTGCGAGATGAAATGAGCTTCCTAGGGATCTTAATGGTAAAAAGAATTCAGCACCAACTAATATAAGAAATAACGTAAGATAAATATTTAATCCGTTATTCATCGCAATTAACGATAATACAATTCCAATCCCAGCACCTCCATAAGCAACTAAATCTATGATTGTAATAGAAGCAAGCTGCATCGTTAAAACTTTCATAGTGATTTTTCTAAATTCTTCCGATTTATTCATCATTTCTTTAGCTTTAATTTCATCGTATAAAAATATTTTTAATTCTTTCATTCCTGAAATATTGTCTAAAAATGAATCGCCTAATGAAGTATATATGTTCCAATATTTGTTAAATATTTTTTTAGCCCATTTCGATACAAGTATTATTGAAACAGGAATTAATGGTACGCAAATTAAATAAGTAAACGCTACAGGCGTATCTATAAAAATAAATATAATAAATAAAATAACAGGAGCAATCATTGCGTAGAAAAATGATGGAAGATAAGAAGAATAATATAATCTTAATTGCTCTATTCCTTCCGTTGATAATTGAGCCATTTCTTGAGTTGTAAAAGGGGTTTTTCCATGAATATTTAAGAATTTTTTATAACTATCATTTCTCAATTTAAAAGTTACATAGTCTGCTAACTTTACTGAATATAAAGATGATATTTTTTGAAATATTATTTTTAAAATTAATAGTAGTAAAATTAGACTTATCTTTATAAAAGCGTTATTAAAATCATTAGTGATAAAATCATGAATTGAAAATACAAATAAAAAAGTGATACTTAGACTCGTTAAGAGGTTAATGACATTTGAGATAACAATAAAAACGATGTATTTTCCTTTACTTTTTATATATAGAAGAAGTTCTTTATCTAACATAATCCTTAAGCCTCGCTATTTGTTTAATTCATTCTTTAAATTGGTATACTCTTTCTTGCTTACTGGTTTAATGAAACATAAAAAGTATGCAAATTTAAAGAAGATTAGAATAGGAAAAATAATCGACATAACATAATTATTTATAAAGTACATTGAAACAATTAAAAGACATGTGACTCCTGATAATAATAAAATTTCTGAATGAATTTTCATCACTTTATTTCTTTTAAAATTTTCTAAATATTTTTTATATAACTTAGAATTAATAAACCAAGCATTGAATTTTTGACTCGATTTTATAAAACAGAAGCTAGTTAATAACAAGAAAGGTGTTGTTGGCACGATTGGCAAAATAATACCTACACAGCCGATGATTAATGAAGCAATACCTAAAATGATAAGTAAAACTTTTATAAACTTATTTTTTATCATATTATTTTTCCTTTTTTAAAAATGTATATTAAATAAAACCAGTTCAAAGGCAAAATATAAACTAGTTAGTCACGACTAACTAGTTTATATCACATTTTTTAAAATTGTGTCAAATTATATTAGAAAATATTTTTATATAGGAGAAATTTTGATGTATGACAAAATAAATTACCTTATTCTATGGGAGATTAAAATTATGTTTTAAACAATCAAAAATAGTTTTTATCTAAAAATATATGATAAAATCAACCTTTTTTGGATACTATTAATTTTAGATAAAATTACAAAATATTTATTTTATGTTATTTTTAATTAATAAAAAAACGAGATAAATTAATTATCTCGCTAATTTGTAAATTGGTGGCCTAGGTCGGACTCGAACCGACATGTACGCAAGTACGCTTGATTTTGAGTCAAGTTTGTATACCGATTTCAACACTAGGCCATTTATTCGCTTATTTATAATACAAGATATAGAGCAAAATATAAAGAAAGAATTTTAATCTTTTTACTATCTAACGTATAATTACTATATCGTGAAGGAGATATAAAGTAATGACTGAAAATAAAAAATCAAAAGTTTATTGGACTGATTTAAGAACTGGATACGGAACTAATTTATTAAAGAAACTCAGAAAATTATGCATTGAAGCTGGAATAAAAAATATTGATTTTAAAGATAAATATGTCGCTATTAAAATGCATTTTGGTGAGCCAGGAAATATGTCATATATTAGACCAAATTATGCAAAAGTTGTTGGTGATTTGGTTAAAGAATTAGGTGGCAAGCCATTTTTAGTAGACTGCAATACTTTATATACAGGTGGTAGAAGTAATGCTTTAGATCATATCTCAAGTGCTCAAGAAAATGGATTTAATGAAATAACTACAGGAATGCATGTTATTATCGGTGACGGCTTAAAAGGCGATGACGAAATAGAAGTTCCCACAGATGGAAATGTTTATTGTCCTAATCCAATAATAGGAAGAGGTGTAATGGATAGTGATATTATTATTTCACTAAGTCATTTTAAAGGACATGAAGGCGCTGGCTTTGGCGGTGCACTTAAAAATATTGGAATGGGATGCGGAAGTAGACGCGGTAAAGAAGATATGCACAGCGCATCACAAGCAGAAGTTGATGAAGGAAAGTGCATCGGATGCAAAAGATGCACAACAGTATGCGCTCATGATGCACAAATCTTTTATAATGGTAAATGTAAGATAGATTTAAACAAGTGTGTTGGCTGTGGAAGATGTCCTGAAGTTTGTCCAGTGAATGCTATTAAATTTATTAATGAAGATTCAAATGTAATTTTAAATTATAAAATTGCAGAATATACAAAAGCAGTTATTAAAGATAAACCATCTTTTCATATTTCATTAGTTATAGATGTTTCTCCATTCTGTGATTGCCATAGTGAAAATGATGCTCCAATTGTTCCATCAATCGGCTTTTTCGCTTCTTTTGATCCAGTTGCTTTAGATAGAGCATGTGCTGATGCAGTTAATAAAGCTCCAATTAATACAAACTCTTTCCTAGGAGATCATAAAGAATCATTAGAAAATCATCATCATGATTATTTCCATACAATGCATCCAAATACTGAATGGGAAGCTTGTTTAAGACACGCAAATAAATTAGGGTTAGGAACTGAAGAATACGAATTAATATACGTTAAATAAAAAAATAATAAAAAAATAAAATCTCTTGGTCACGCAAGAGATTTTATTTTCGTAATAGATAATTTATCATTTAAATTACTTTATATAAGGATTATCCCATATAAATCCGTTTTGTGCAACTATTCTTGTTGCAAAGACGTAAATCATTAAGGCTATACAAATAATCATACATACAATTTGAACCCGAGTTTTGTGTGTATAATCAATACCTCTTTGGAATTTATCGTTGTGTAAATTTTCTTCCCAATAATTTTTACCAGCGATTTGCATGATTCCACCGAATGTTAATGTATTTGCTCTAAATAATAACCGCAATCCGAATGCTAATCCCCATTCGTTAGTAATTGCGCCGATAATAATACAGCCGATTATTGGTGTAGACAAGAATCCAACGTGCATCAAAGTAACAGAAGATGAGAATTCGCCTGATACAAAGATCCAATTCCAAATTGTGTAGCCAATCATATAAGCGATAGTTGCACCGATTGAGAAGCCTTCAATGTAATACATCGGACCTTCACTAATGTTCCAATGTCCTTGTAATCCTAAGACTCCAAGAGCAAGGAATATTCCGCTAACGCCGTTCCAATATTGTTTGTTTTTTAAGAAATCTGTGAATGTTGCTTCTAGGATATTGATTATTAATAGAAGTAAGACAAAATCTGTATAAATTTGTCCATTCCATCCACAAAAAACAAATAAAGCAATTACAAAACGTAATGTTAATAATGTTGTTAGCTTTAATCTCTCGAACATTACAGCTTTAGAGAAAATTAAAACTAAAACTCCACAACCAACATTAAATATTAAGTTTCCCCAGGTTGGGAATTGTGCAGTCAACATTGCAACTGCAAGCATGGTTACGCTGAAGGTGAACCATATTAATAATTGAGCAACACCGTGTTGTTTTTGAACAGGATTATGCCGCTTTTCAGCCATTGTCATTGTTTGTTCCTCCTTATCTTGACAAATGTTTACGCTATTTAAAAATTAACACAATATAAAAAATAATTTAATATCTTGTAACAAAAAAATGGCATTTATTAAGTACCATTATTTTCTCATTATCTATTTTTTGAAATATATAAATATATTAAAATGTGATTGAAATAAAATATATAAACAATTTTTAGGCAGGAATTTATATGAACAAATTCAAAACTGTTGAAGTTAAACAAAATATCTTAGACTTCAACAATAGGGATGCTAATGAATTAAGAAAAGAATTGATTAGCAAAAAAATATTTCTCTTAAATTTAATGTCTAGTCCCGGAAGTGGGAAAACTACTACGCTTTCTAGAACAATTGAAAAATTAAGAGACAAATTAAATATCGGAATTATGGAAGCTGATATTGATAGTGATGTAGATGCTAAGACAATAGAAAAATTAGGTGTCAAAGTAATCCAACTTCATACTTGTGGAATGTGTCATTTAGATGCAAGTATGACAAAACAAGGTCTTGATCAATTTGAAATAGATGATCTCGATTTAGTAGTACTCGAAAATATTGGAAATTTAGTTTGTCCAGCCGAATTTGATACGGGAGCGATTAAAAACGTTATGATTTTAAGTATTCCTGAAGGTGATGATAAACCATTAAAATATCCGTTAATGTTTTCAAAATGTGATGTACTTTTGATTAATAAAATTGATGTAAAAGAATATTTTGATTTTGATGTTAATAAGTGTATTGAAAGAGTAAAAAAACTTAATCCTAATATAAAAGTTTTTGAGATATCTTCATTAAAAAATATCGGGATTGATAGCTGGACTGATTGGCTATTGAATGAAGTAAAAAAGTTTAAAGGGGAATTATAATGGCTTTAAGAAAGAAAATCGTTAAACTAGCTAAAATGATTGGCGGATTAACTGGAATGGTTAATAAGATTGATGAAAACGCACCAGAATATTATTCACTTGCTTGCTGCGTCACTGATGATCAAGCTGATGTAGCTCTTGCAATGGGATTAAGAAAACCAAGAAAAGTAAAAGAGATTGCTGAAAGATGTGGTAAATCAATCGAAGAAACAAAACGCCTTGCAGATGAATTAGCTGATCTTGGTGTATTAAAAGTCTGGACAGGTGATGATGGAGAAGATGTATATTTAGTGCAAATTTTTGCTCCTGGAATACTTGAAATGATGGTTGGAAATAAAGAGAATCTTAAAAAACATCCTGAAATTGCAAGGGCTTTTGAAGAATATACTCGAAAACGTGTTCAAAATTTAGTTCCAATGTTACCAGCTGGTAATAGTATGATGAGAGTCATTCCTATTGAATCAGCCATTGAAGGAAATTCACAAGCTATTCCGTTTGAAAAAATATCATATTATCTTCATAAATATGACACATTTTCTGTTTCACCATGTTCATGTAGAGCATCTAGAAGAGTTATGGGCGAAGGATGTGGACATTTAGAAGATGATATGTGTGTACAAATGGGAAGTGGCGCAGAATATTTTATTAGAACAGGAAAAGCTAGAAGAATTACTAAAGAAGAAGCTTTGGAAATTTTTAGAAAAGCTGAAGAAAATGGATTGATGCATCAAATCCCAAATATTGAAGGATGGGGAGAATCTGCTGCTATTTGTAACTGCTGTTCGTGTTCTTGCTTTGCGATGCGTATTGCTACAATGTTTAGAGCTCCTCAAGCGTGTAGAAGTAATTACGTTGCTGAAGTTGATGAAAAGAAATGTGTTGCTTGTGGACAATGTGTAGAAAATTGTCCAACTAACGCTTTAAAACTAGGCCAAAAACTTTGTTCTAAAACTCCGATAATTATTCCTAAAGCCAAGCATGTTACTGATCATAAACGGAGTCAGAAGGACTGGAATGTTGAATTTAGAACTAATAGATCTAATGTCGTCTCATCAGGAACAGCTCCTTGTAAGACAGCGTGTCCAGCACATATTGCTGTTCAAGGATATATAAAACTTGCTTCACAAGGCAGATACAAAGAAGCCTTAGAATTAATTAAAAAAGAAAATCCATTACCTGCAATTTGTGGAAGAATTTGTCCACATAAATGTGAATCTGCTTGCACAAGAGGAGATGTTGATAATCCAGTAGCTATTGATGAAATTAAGAAATTTATTGCTGATAAAGATTTGCATGCTGAAACAAGATTTATACCAACTAAAAAACATGATTATGGCATGAAAATGGCTGTTGTAGGTTCTGGTCCAGCCGGTTTATCATGCGCATACTTTATGGCTGTTGATGGATATAAAGTAACGATTTTTGAAAAAGAGAATAAATTAGGTGGAATGCTTACACTTGGCATCCCTTCATTTAGACTTGAAAAAGATGTCATTGAAAGTGAGATTGAAGTTTTAAGAGAATTAGGCGTTGAATTTAAGACTGGAGTCGAAATCGGAAAAGATAAAACTATTCAAGAATTACGTGATGAAGGTTATAAAGGAATTTATCTTGCTATCGGAGCGCAAAAAGGTAGAAAACTTAATATTGAAGGTGAAGAAGCTAGTAACGTCCAAACTGGAGTTGATTTCTTAAGAAATGTTGCTTTAGGAACTAGTGCTAAGTTAGTCGGAAAAACTGTTGTTATAGGTGGTGGAAATGTAGCAATAGATGTTGCTAGAACAGCCCTTCGAGAGGGCTCTAATGATACAACAATGTATTGCCTTGAATCTAGAAACGAAATGCCTGCGCTTGATGAAGAAATCGAAGAAGCTGAAAGTGAAGGGGTTAAAATAAATAACTCATATGGCCCAAAGAAAATTATTGTTGAAGACGGAAAAGTTAAAGGTGTTGAATTTAAACGTTGTTTGAGTGTTTTTGATGAAAACCATCGATTCAGTCCTAAGTTTGACGACAATGATACTATAATTGTTGAATGTGAAAATGTTCTTGTATCTGTTGGGCAATCTATATACTGGGGTGATTTGTTGAATGGATTAAATGTTACATTAAATCCAAACAATACTGTAGTTGCTGATGAATTTACTTACGCAACCGGTGAAAAAGATATTTTTGTAGGCGGTGATTGCTTTACAGGACCTAAATTTGCAATTAATGCAATTGCTGCAGGTAAACAAGGAGCGATTTCTTTACATAGAGCAGTTCATGAAGGGCAATCATTGGTTATAGGTCGTGTGAGAAAAGATTATATAGCATTAAACAAAGAAGATGCGATCATTGACGGATATGATAACACTAAGAGACAACGTCCATTACACGATTCTAAATTAAAGAAAACTTATCATGATGAAAGACAAACTTTTACTGAAGAGCAAGTTAAGTTAGAAACACAACGCTGCTTAGGTTGTGGCGCTGTTAAACTTGATGAATATATGTGCCTAGGATGTGGGCAATGTACCACTAAATGTAAATTTGACGCCATTCACCTAGTTAAAAAGTACAATGATTGTGCTCCAAAATTTGAAAAATTGCCAATTAAAGTTGCTCAATATGCTATTAAAAGAGTTGGCAAAATTACAGGTACAGCAATTAAAGAAGCTGCTACAGGTAAAAAAGCAAAAAATGAAGATTAATATATGCATGAATTAGGAGTTATTTGTAAGGTCATTGAAACAGTTAATGATCTTTGTGAAAAAGAAAATATACCATATGTAGAATCAATTACACTAGAAATAGGGGAACTATCTGGAATAGTTC
>CAUWDL010000065.1:0-7405 GCA_963557285.1 uncultured Bacilli bacterium
GAAAAAAATACATAATAGGATTATTACTAATTCGTTATGTGTAGCTAGTTTGTTAATAAATTTTGAGAACATTGATGTTATCCTACTTGGAGGAGAATTAAATAAAAATCTTAAATCTACTAAAGGTGAGAGTGTTTTATCACAATTAATGAAATATAAGATTTCAAAGTCTTTTATTTCCACTGATGGATATAATAAGGATATTGGATTCACTGCTAAAGAAAATACTAGTGCAGAAATTATTAAAGAAGTAATTAAAATAAGCTCTACAAACATAGTTTTGTTAGATAGCTCAAAACTTGGGAAAATAAATACTAACGAAATATGCTTAATTAATGATATAAATAAATTTATAACTAATTTTCCTTGTGATGAAGAATATATAAACCATTTTAAAGAAAAGAATATTGATATAGTTACTGACTAAAATTTTAAACATGAAAAACCAAAATTAAAATGTTAAAATGATAATGTATAAAATAACATTAGATAATGAATTTGAAAATTATTTGGAGTATAAAATGTCAAAAGAAATTTCAATTGGTGATTTGTTTGCTTTATTAATGAAGGAGTTAAAAAGCAAAGATAGAATAGTAATAGCTATAGATGGGTTTTCTGGAAGTGGAAAATCATATTTAGCTAATGACTTATCGAAAATGTTTAATGCTTCTATTATTCATATGGATGATTTTTATAAGCCAAGAGATAAGTCAAAAACTATTGATACTACTAATTTATGTGATGGAAATATTGATTATGAACGTTTCAAAAATGAAATTATTGGCCATTTAGAAAATGAGTCAATCGATTATAATAAGTTTGATTGTTCTTCTCAAAAACTTATAAATATTGGGAAAACAAAGCTTAAAAAACTTATAATCGTAGAAGGAACTTATAGTCAAAATCCTAACTTAGGTCATTATTATGATTTCTCGGTATTTTTAAAAATTAATAAAGATATTCAAATTGCTCGACTTAAAAAAAGAAATCCTAACAATTTTGATGTTTATGAAAACACATGGTTAAAACTTGAAACAAACTATTTTAATAAGTATGATATTGCGTCGAATGCAGACTATATTATCAAGTTTGAATAAATAATTTTATAATCGACATCTATTTTTAAAAAAAGCCTAAATCATTCGATTATAGGCTTATTTTAATAACTTTCAATTAAATATATTTTTATTTTATATTTGTTAAATCAACTCTAGTGAATCCTAATTTTGTATCAGAAATAGTCCTTGCATAATAATTCATCTCTTTATTTAACATTGTTGATAAGATTTCATTATATTTATCTTCAATTTTAATATCTTTAAATTCATCCTGAAACATAACTTGACCTATAAAATAGCAATCAGCCATAGCAATATCTATATTTGTATAATATTGATTAAATGGCATTTGAATATATATTTGATTGTTTTTAAATGCGTTAATTTTATTAAGTGATTGACGTTTGTCGCTTTTATAGTCAATAACTAATTTTTCATAATTGAAAACATCAACGAATATAATGTCAGGGTTTAGTTCAACAACTTTTTCTAAATCTAATGAAGGATTATTTGTTCCGAAATCATGACCTGCTAAAACATTATTTGCGTTTGTTTCTTTAAAACAAGTGTAATTTACAAGTGTATCTCCGATATTTCCTTTTCCACCGTTATATGTGTTATAAGCTAAATAAACGCTAGGCTTATTTTCATCTTTAATTTTACTTGTTCTTGTATTTAAATCTTTTTTAATAGATTTTATATAAGAAATTTTTTCATTAGCTTTTTCTTCTGTCTTTGAAATTTTTCCGATTAAATCGAGTGATTTTGTAACTTCATCACTAAATGGATCACTCATACCATAGCTCAAGCAAACA
Source organism: uncultured Bacilli bacterium (assembly GCA_963557285.1). GTDB lineage: Bacteria > Bacillota_I > Bacilli_A > RFN20 > CAG-826 > Onthovivens. The sequence continues at coordinate 1,874 of CAUWDL010000065.1, forward strand.
ACAGGAATATTAATTGTAGATTCTAGTTTGTTCATTTTTTCTACATCATTGTACAAAGAGAAAATTACGTCAGGCTTTACACTTAAAATTGCCTCAGGATTAGCTGGCTGCATTGGTCCACCAGATTTAATAGATGGTAATGATTTAAAGACTTCCCTGTATGCATAATTATAAGGTCTTACAGGCACTTTATCAGTATCGCTAACTTCATAAGCTTCAACTGCACATAATTTTGACATATCACCAACATAAGAATAAAGTCTTAAAGCACTAGCTCCTATGCAAAGTATTCTATCGACGTTTTTGTCGATATGGACATCTCTTCCTAATAAATCTTTGCCATCGAATTTAACATGAGAAGCGTTTTGATTAACATCTGGATTTTCATCATTCCCTTCATTAGAACATGCGGCAATTGCAAGTAGTGATGACGCTATGCTTAAGGCAGACAAAAAATATTTAGTAAATTTGTTTTTCTTCATATATTCTCCTTTTTATTAAAAATTACTATTTTATTGTTATCGAAATTTATTATTTTTGAATTAACGTTGTATGTTAAATCTAAATTCTCTTTATTTATAATTTCTGCATTTCCAAGTTTTAATACTTTACCGCCTTTCATTAACATAAATTTATTCGCAAATCTTAAAGCTAGATTTATGTCGTGAATAATCATTATCGATATTAAATTATTTTCTTTTGTAATTTTAGAAATTAAATCTAAGACATCTAATTGATTATTTACATCAAGACTACTTGTTGGCTCATCGAAAAGTATGACTGACGGCTCTTGAACGATTGCTCTAGCTATGGCGACCTTTTGTTTCTCTCCACCGCTTATTTGATTAGCTTTTTTAAAAGCTAAGTTTTGAAGATTAAACGAATGAATCACACTATCGATCATTTTGTAATCACTTTCTTTTGGCTCAAAATTGATATAAGGACGTCTACCGATTAAAATTGCATCATAAACTGATACATCAGGAAAATTTATTGATTGAGGTACATAACTAATTAGTTTTGCTTTTTCTTTAGAATTTAGTTTATTGATATTCTCCCCGTTATATTTTATTTCGCCAGAATTAATTTTATTAATAGATGCAAGGCATTTAATTAATGTTGATTTTCCAGCTCCATTTGTGCCTAATACTGCAACAAAATCACCTCCTGAAAATGAAAAATTTATGTCGTTTAAAACTGGTTTATTTTTAATATATTCAAAATTTATATTTAGGCCATCTAATCGCATTTTATTAATCCTTTCTTTTTAAAAGTAAAAATAAAAATAGTGGTGCGCCAAATAATGAAGTAATTGCGCCAACTGGAAGACTGACTCCATTAACAAAAACCTTACTTATAGTATCTGCAATTAGAATTAATGATGAGCCACAAAGTGCAACGCAAGGTAATGTAAATTTATAATCATTCCCAATAATTTTTTTAATAATATGCGGTGCAACAAGTCCTATAAACCCAATAATTCCAACGAAACTTACACATACAGCACAAATTAAAGAAGCGAGAAATAGTCCGATTACTTTAACTAAGTTTACTTTTACACCTAAGCTTTTAGCAACATCATCACCGCTTAATAAAGCATTATGGTTCCGCTTGTTGAAAAATAAATAAATGCAGGAAATAAGCAAAACAATAAATATGATTAGATTCTCATTATATGTAACATAGTTAAAACTTCCAAATGACCAAAAAACAGCATTTGATAATTCAGTATCGCTAGAGAAGAACTGCAAGATAGAAGTACCAGCGGTAAATAATGCTCCTATTGCTACGCCAGACAATACAACAGTTTCACTATTGAATTTATTTTTTGACGAAAGTGCTAATATAGAGAAAATTGTAATTAATGAAAAAATTAGAGCACAAAAAGTTGTTAAATAAGGATTTGTTATTGTAATTTCTGTGCCTTGCGAGGCGTCAATAACACCACTATTAAAAGCGATAATTGCAAGATTTGCACCAAAGACAGCTCCATTAGAAACTCCAAGAGTAGATGGCGAAGCCATTGGGTTTTTTAATAAATTTTGCATGATATAGCCAGATATAGCAAGTCCAAAACCGCAAAGCAAAGCTCCTAATGTTCGAGGCATTCTTATGTTATAAATAATTGTTTGATTAACTTCATCACTTTGTCCAAAAATTGCTTTTAATGAATCAAAAAATGATAATGAACTACTGCCTACACAAAGTGAAATTATAAATAAAATAGTAGTCAAAAAAATAAGACTTAACAGTAATATAAAGCCATTTTTATTTTTCTTTTTATACGATGCTCTTAAATTAAAACTTTCCATAAAATAGTAAAAAAATATTTCTTTTCTAAGAAATGAAGTTTACCTTCGTGGCAATTTAAAAGTATAAATATTACTTTAATAATTCGTTTATTTTAGAAACTGAATCATCAATTAAAGCATTAATTGATGATGTAGTGACTCCACAAATTAAAGTATTGCAATTATTAAAAGGAATTAGTACCTTCATGGCTCTTGATTGAGATATTGCGTTACTTATTTTTTGTGTTACCTCACCACATAAAGCATCAGTAATTATAATTCCTATAGGACCAACGATAATATCAGCTTTTTTTGAATTAACTATGATTGCGTTTTCTCCAGTAGCAATAATATCAGCACCAGATTTGTGCATTTGACTTGTCGCAATAGAATTAATACCGATAGCGGTTATTAAAAGATTAGGAATTTTATCTTTTAAAGCTTTAACGATTTGCTTTCCAAGTCCACCACCTTGTCCGTCTATAACTAATACTTTTTTCATAAAAAAATTATAACAAATATAGAAACAAAGTTTAATTAAATAATATTAATAATTAGTTTTATCGGTTTTGCTTGTATAATCTTTATATAGTTTTAAGCATTCATCACGATCTAATTCGTGCAGCAAAGATGTTTTGTCAAAATTAAAGAATTTTTCATCTCTAAATCCAATTTTTTCGGTGTCAATTGTATTACATCCGTAATAAACTTTTGAAATATTAGCCCAAAGAATTGCTCCAAGACACATTGGGCATGGTTCACCAGTTGTGTAAAGTTCACATCCACTCAAATCAAAAGTTTTTAATTTTTTCATCGCTTTTCTTAAAGCAACCATTTCTCCATGACATGTTGCATCATTGTTTTTAACAACTTCATTATGGCCCTTAGCAATTATTTTCCCATCTTTAACGATAACCGTTCCAAATGGTCCGCCGTGATTTTCGTCAATTCCTTTTCTAGCTTCTCTAATAGCTACTTTCATAAATTTATTCATTTTTATTATCTCTTTTCTGTTGAATAATTATACATATTTATTTTCTTTATGTCTATTAAACACACAATTCTTTAAGCCTGATTTTGGTATATATCATTATGCAAAAGAAAATTAGTCTATGTTATAATATTGAATAATAAAAAGGAGAAAATTATGTCTAAGTACGATTGGGATTTATCTGAAATTTATTCATCAGAAGAAGAATATAATAAAGATTTTGAAAGATTTAAAAATTCTATTGATAGCTTTAAAGATTATCATGGAAAGTTAAATCATGAAGAAGTCTTGTGTGAACTTTTAAACAAAGAAAGAGAAACTGATATTTTAGTTACTCGTTTATACATGTATGCGCAATCAATTGCTGATCTTGATAGAAGAAAAGTAGAATCAAACGCAAGAGAAGCTAGATTAGAAACTGCTTTAAATGATTATAGTAATGCTACAAGTTATATTGAACCTGAGTTATTGTCATTAGGACAAGAAAGAATTAATAATTTCTTAGCAAATCATGCAGAATTTAACGATTTTGATTTTATTTTCAAAAAATTATTTGATGGACAAACACACGTATTGAACGCTACATTAGAAAGTTTGATTGCTAAATTTGGCCCATTAAGCAATGTTAATGGCTCATTGTATTCCACACTTTCTGTCAGCGATTATAAGCCAGAAACTATAAAATTAAGCAGCGGAAAAGAAGTTACTGTTACAGTTTCAAATTGGAGAAATTTAATTATGGAAGCAAAAGATGCTGAAGAAAGAAAAGACATCTTTAATGCTTTATATAAATTTTTTGACGATAGAAAAAATACTTATGCTGAAATGTACCATTTAGGACTTGAAGCTCAAGAAGCAATTGTAAAAGCTCGTGGATACAAATCGATTCTTGATTATCATCTTGAGCAAAATCAAATTCCTACTTCTGTTTATAGAAATTTAGTTGAAGTAGCTTCATCAAATACAAAAGCTATTAAGAAATATTATGAATTAAGAAGAAAAGCTCTTGGATTAACAAAACATAGATCATATGATAGATTCTTAACTTTAGCTAAATCTGAAACTAAATTAACTTATGAAGAATCAAAAGAATTATTTTATAAATCAATTGAAAGATTCCCTAAGGATTTCCAAGAAAAAGCTCATTTTGTTTCAAGTGAAGGAAGAGTAGATGTTTATCCAAAGGATGGTAAACGTAGTGGTGCTTATTCAAATGGTGGTGAAGGTGTAAAGCCATTTATTTTATTAAATTATGTCGGTGTTTTAGATGATGCTTTCACATTGGCTCATGAATCTGGACACTCAATTCATACGATGTATTCAATGGAAAATCAACTTGAATTAAAACAAGGATATACTATTTTCGTTGCTGAAATTGCATCAACATTTAATGAACATAATTTGTTAGATTACATGCTAAAGCAACCAGACTTAAGCAAAGCTGATAGAATCTCTTTATTACAAAAAAGTATTGATGATATTTTATCAACATTCTATAGACAAACATTATTTGCACAATTTGAATTAGAAATTTCTGAAGCTTTTGAAAAAGGTTCACCTATTAATTATGAAGTATTAAATAATAAAATGATTGAACTTTATAAGACTTATTATGGAATAGATATTAGCGAAGAAGTTTATAAACCTCTAGTATGGGCTTATATTCCTCATTTATTCTATACACCATTCTATGTTTATCAATACGCAACATCATTTGCGGCTTCACTTGAACTTTATTCAAGAGTAAATTCTGGCGAAGAAGGTGCATTTGATAAATATTTATCGCTATTAAAAGCTGGTGGAAGCGATTATCCTATTAATGAAGTTAAGGCTGCAGGCGTTGATTTAACAACAAAAGAACCATTCTATGCCGTTGTTAAGAGATTAGAGACACTTGTTGATGAATTAGAAAAAGCATTAAATTAATATAATGAATAGTCTTGTAATAATTTTACAAGACTATTTTTATGCATAAAAAAAGGAAACTAAGAATTTAGTATATTCGAGATTTAGTTTCCTCTTTTTAATGAATTTAATTAGCTTCTTTATTTATATTTATAGAAGCCTTCTCCAGTAGAAATGCCTAATTTTCCTTCATCAATATATTTTTTAAGCATTTTCTCTATGCCTTTAAAATTATATGGTGCTAAAAATGATGGTATTTTTACATACATCATGACAATGTCGTGTGCTGTTTTTAATCCAACTGTATCAAGAATTTGGAAAGGTCCTTTTGGTGCTCCTGTGCCA
>CAUWDL010000066.1:0-7324 GCA_963557285.1 uncultured Bacilli bacterium
TTATGATAATATTCGATATTCAAGATTACATTCAACAAACGAAGAAATTATTGAAGCGAGTAAGATTGCTAACTGCGATCGTTTCATAAGAATGTTACCTGATGGATATAACACAATTTTAACTGATGATGGTCATAACCTTAGTGAAGGTCAAAGACAACTCATTGCTCTAGCTAGAGCAGCACTATCCATGCCGCCTCTACTTATTTTAGATGAAGCAACAAGCAATATTGATACTAGAAGTGAAAAATTAGTCCAAAAATCTATGGATAAATTAATGATCGGTAGAACCGTCTTGGTAATCGCTCATAGATTATCTACTGTAAGAAACAGTGAAGCTATTTTATATCTTGAAAACGGTAAAATTATTGAACGTGGTAGTAATGATGATTTATTAAAGTTAAAAGGAAAATACTACGCCTTATATAATGGGCAAACAGAATTAGAGTAATAAAAAAGCGTAACATTTATTAGCTAAAATAATATTGTTACGCTTTTTGTTTTTTTATAATGTTCCGAAAATTCTATCACCTGCATCGCCTAATCCAGGAATTATATATCCTTTTTCATTAAGCTTTTCATCTAAAGAAGCAATAAAGATGTCAACGTCAGGATGCTTTTCTTGCACTACTTTAATACCTTCTGGAGCGCCAACTAAATTTAACAAACGAATATTCTTATACCCTCTATCTTTTATAGCTTGAATAGCATCACAAGCACTTCCTCCAGTTGCTAACATTGGATCGCATACAAGAACAAGAGGATTTTCAACTTTTGGTAATTTGCAAAAATATTCAACAGGTTTAAGAGTTTCTTCATCTCTATACATGCCAATATGTCCAATTCTTGCTGTAGGTAGCATATTGATAACACCATTGCTCATTCCGATGCCTGCTCTTAAAATTGGAACGACAATAATATTATAATTTAAACGTAATTTATCAATCACACATCCTGTTGGAGTTTTTATTTTTTCTCCAGTAGGTACTGATTTTAAATCTCTAAATACTTCTAATGTCATTAAAGATGAGATTTCATCAAGCAAAGTTCTAAAGTCTTTAGAATTTGTATTTTCATCCCTCATGTAATTCAATTTAACGCTTATTAATGGGTTATCTACAATGTGTAGCATTAGTAATTTCCTCCTTTGATTTAATTTATAAAAAAAGAATGAAAACGTTAAAGATTTTCATCCTCTTTGTTATCTAAATTTGATTTTTTTGTTCTAGGTGTTTCAGATTCATTTTTATTCGGTATCTTGTTATCGATGTACATTCTTGATTTTAAATTATCAGCTAATGTGGCAATTTTATTTTTAAGCGGTGAAGCAGCATCTCTAATTGAATTTGCAAATTCACTCGTTTTTACAAATCTTTTCTTGCCCTTACTATTTAATATCTTAAACTTTTCAAAGTCAACAATAAGTTGCATTTCTTTCGCTTTTCCACTTAATTTTATTGAAACTAGTACACTATTTGCAAAGTCAACGATACAAATAGATGTACAAGCACCAATTATATAAGAAAATCCCCGCATATGAGAAACTACAAATTCCATAAATTTTGCAAATAAAGGAGCAAGACCAAACCAATAAATTGCGCCAGCGCACATCCAAACGAAACTAAATAATGGACAAATTATACCCATTATGTTTCCTTTAAGTTTTGAATAATCCCAAAGTTTAATATTTAAACCTTTAATAAAGATTAATCCGCCAATGAATTCAATTAAAGTTAAGGAAATTCCTATAATCAATATAGTTAATAAACTTGTAGCCCAGAAAGGCAAATGACCTTGTGGAATCGCTAAGTCATTATAAAAAGGTGGCACAAAATTTGGATCTTGCAAATATTTCATACCAATAGTGCTAAAAAAATGCAATATACATAGGCCAAAGCCATATAAAGGAATACAAGGTCCTTTTAAAAACCCTGGATTAATCCAACGTTTCATTGACACAAATCTTCTAAAAAGAACCTCAGCAACATATCCTATTAAGCCTCCTAAGAAGAACAATGCACAATAAGTTAAAAATATACCAAATGGTGAATCTGGATTGATAATTTGCTCGGAAATATAAACATTCATAATTAAAAATTATCATTAGAAATTAATTCTAATAATCTATCATATTCGCAATACATATAAGCTTCATAAATAGCTTCAAAAATTAAATAATCATTTTTAGATACTGGCTTCTCAGCCTTTAAATTCAGATGTTCGATACAAATTAAATTAACATCCTGGAAAGCGCTGTCATTTTTCAATAACTCCTTTAATTCTTTTTCTTGTGAAACACTAAGTCTTATGCAAACTTTGTTTAAATAACTTTTAGCGCTTTCATAGTAAGTTGAAACAAACATACTGACATAATACAAAATATTTTTAATTACATCGTCATTAAGTTTAATGTTATGCTTTGCAAAAACTAAAGTAAATTCATCCATAGTATTAACGATTTTTTCAATAATTCGATAATTATTTTTTGCTAGTAAAATAATGGTATCATCTACATGTTTTGCATATTTATTAAATTTATTATTGATTGTATCGGTGCTAAATAATTGAGCTTTGTAAATTCTATCAAATATTTTTTCTTTATATTGGTTGAAAAGATATAACTCACTAGTGCCAAAGTCTAGCAAATTCGAAACGACAATTACTTTAGCTCCTGCACCTATTAATGATGTCAAATAGTTTAAAAAAGAATCATAATCGCTTGATGCGTACCTTTCTAAATCATCTAATATTACAATTTTATCTGCATTAAGCTTATTAATCTTAAGCAAATATTCTAAAGTAGATTTAGTATTACTTTGCTCACCAAATGGATTAATAACGCTAGGTATTAGATTTGTTATGTTTTTAGCATCAGGATGCGCTTTTAAAAATAGCGACGTATTAATTTCATCGATATTTTTCATTCCGTGTAATGAAACATAATAATACTTTACATTGGATTCGCTTTCAATTAATTGATGGAGTAAAAAGGTTTTTCCACTACCCCATGGACCATCTAATAAAATTATATTGTAATCACTTTTTAGAAAGTTCTTAAGTTCTTTTAATAAAGAATCTTTATTCATTTTTTATACCTCTATTATATTTTATAACTTCTATTTTATTTTTCTACTGAATAAGCAAAAATAAAATAGTTTCTCTTTTTGTTAATTGCAATAAAATGTTGATACATATATATATAACATGTATAATAAAAAAGATTTGGGGCTTTAGCTCAGTTGGGAGAGCGCTTCCATGGCATGGAAGAGGTCGTCGGTTCGATCCCGATAAGCTCCACCAAAATGCCTCCTTTACTTAATATTGAATATCAAATTAAGTAGTCATATAAAAAACCTTCATTGCAATGAAGGTTTTTTATTTTTTATTTTTATTTATTATATCTGTTTGCATTTTTTTACTAGCATTTAAAAATCCATTTAAAACATCTGGATAGTATTGCTTATATTCATCATTATGAATCTTACTTAAATTCTTTGCGAGCATCATAGCTTCTCTAGAAGAATCTAAAACTTTTACATTATTGTCAATTTTATATTGTGTTACGGATTTAACAACTTCCATTCGCTGTTCAAATAAATTAATTATTTGATTGTCAATTTCATCAATTTCTTTTCTGCACTCTTCAAGACTTTTCATTTTTAACTCCTTATAAAATTAAATTTCCAAGAGGATAGCCAACAAGCAAAGCAACAACAATAGAAGCAATCATAAGCAATCCACCATAAATTAAAACATCTTTTGTACTACAGCTATCACTTCCAGCAATGATAGCGATATGTGGCATGGATGGCGGGGTAGCAAATGCAAAACTTGCAAGCATACCAATAACACAAGCAACTGCACCGAGATCCAAGCTAGAGTTTGCTGTTTTTAAAACTGTAGCGGCAACTGTAGCAACTAAAGTAGCTGTAACCATATTAGAGGAAACATTTGTTTGCAATGCAGCCCATATTCCAAATATAATCAAAAGACTTATATCAGGTAAACTTGACAACACTTGGCCTAAATTTTGCTCTAAAAATGTTGTTAACCCAATATCCTTATTTGTTAGTGCAGCTCCTAACGCAAGAGTTCCTGCACACATTATTAAACTAGACCACGGAATTCCGTTTTTAAGTGCATCATCAATTTTTATTAAAGGCTTATTGCCTATTCTAATAATACATAAAGCAAGAGTTCCTAAAATAGGTGGCATTGCTGTGCCGTATTTATTGATTGCGTTATAAAAATCTGGGGCACAATCTTTAAAAAAAGAAGGTATGATCCATAAAAGTATAACTACTATAAAAATAACAAGCGTTACAATGTCTCTAGAATTAATTTTTGGCAAATCTTTTTTTAATAACGAAACATCGCATTCTTTTAATTTTGATGTATCTGGTCTAATAATAAATCTAAAAATTAAATACATTATTAAAAATAATATCAGACCAACTGGTATTGCTATTCCCATATACAAAATCGGGGAGACATCAACATTTGCAGCTTCTATCGCAAGCACTGGAAAGACATGGGCAATTGGAGTCATACCACTGCTTATAGAAACTGTAAAACCAAGTCCAAGTATCAAAACTTCTGCAACTTTTTCAGTTTTATCGATATGTGCTATTTCTAATATTTCATTAAGAATAGGCAACATAACAACAAAAAGAACTGATGGTGAAATAAACATTCCTAATAGCAAAACGGATAATAAAAACAAAAAAACAAACCAATTGCCACTCTTTTTTGCTAATTTAAAATCTACGAAGCTAGTCGCTATACGTTTAATCAAAGAAGTTTTTGAAAGCGCATATGTACAAACAAAAGTAAAAATTAAAAAGATAAAAGTCGAATTGCCAAAACTTCCCTGTAAGACTTTACTAAATCCAATATTGTTTAGAAGTCCCAAAGAAAATATACAAAGCAAGCTTGGCCAATCTATGCCTATTGTAAGCCATAATATTAATGTGCCAATGAAAATAAAAATAACCCCCACAGCATCTGATGATAATCCATTAATAGGGATAAATCTTCCAAAAAGACACATTAATATACATAGAGGAATCATTATCCATCTATATATTTTATTGTTTTTTAGTTCCATTTTATTCTACAATTTTCTTTCTTAAAATATCATTTTCATTAATTGGCAAATCTGTATATAAATAAACTCTTTGTTTAACTTTTTTTACTTCCGTCAATTCTTCACCATTTAAAGAAACTATTTTTGTTATTTTAAATACTTTATCAAAAGAATCTCCATTTGATAAAACTTCAACAACATCTCCAACTTTAAATTTATTACGATGTTCCACTAAAATTCTTCCTTCACTTGTTCCATTAACAACAACAGCAATAAAATCATATGTTTGTGAGAGTTTAGAATAATCTATTTTAGTTTTATCATTAGCGCCAAAATAAAAACCAGTTGTGAATTCACGATTTGATGTTTTTCTAAGCTCATCTAAATAATTAAAAGAAGTTTGTTTAGAATTTAAATAATCATCTATCGCTCTTCTATATGCATTTACAACTGTTGCAACATAATAAGTTGACTTCATACGACCTTCAATTTTAAAACTAGAAATACCAGCTTCAGCAAGTTCTTTTACGTGTTCAATTAAACACATATCCTTGCTGTTTAAAATATATGTACCGCGCTCATCTTCCTGGATAGGATAATATTCGTTAGAATCAGAACTATCCTTAACGCTAATAGCATAATTCCATCTACAAGGTTGCGCACATGCACCCTTGTTAGAATCGCGTCCTGTAAGGTAGTTGGATAGCAAACATCTTCCGCTATAAGAAATACACATGGCTCCATGGCAAAAACATTCAATATCGATGTCATCGCCAACTGCTTTTTTAATTTCTTTAATTTCATTAATGTTTAATTCTCGAGCAAGAACTAAACGTTTGGCACCAAGTTTAACCCACATTTTTGCTGAATAAACATTTGTAATATTAGCTTGAGTAGAAACATGCAATTCTAAAGATGTATGTTGTTTTACTAAACTTGCGATTCCTAAATCGCTAACAATTACTCCATCAACATTGGCAGATTCCAAAAACTTTAAATAATCTACAAGTCCATCAAAATCACTATTGTGAGCTAAAATATTAACAGTAATATAAACTTTTACATTATGATCATGAGCATAATTAACAGCTTTAATTATTTCATCTTCATCAAAGTTATTTGCAAAAGCTCTTAAACCAAATTTTTTACCCGCAAAATAAACAGCATTACACCCAAAATGTATTGCAGCAACTAGTCTTTCAAAATCTCCAACAGGAGCCAATAATTCTATCTTTTTCATATTATAATCATACTTAAATCATGCCTATTTTTAAAGGCAAAAAACGCATAAGACAATAGAAAGACCTATTTTTAAAAAAGCCTTATTCATCGAACTTAAAACGATTACAAAATTCACCATAAACAGTTAATTTACCATCAATAGTTTTCTTGAAATTCATCTTAATACTTAATTTATAAAAATAAGTTTCTCCTTCAAATATATAAGAAAATTTATCATCATATAGCGAATCATGTAAGCCTTCAATGCATTCTGCATTTACATTAGAAATATTACGTTCTCCAATTTCTTTTTTAAATTCAGAATCTTCAGTAATTAAATATTCAAAAGCATAATAAGTTACAAAATACGGACGAATATTCTGCAAAATAGATGATTCATTCATCAAATAGGATAACAATAAATTATACCATTTAACAAAAATGTTTTTATTATTTCCACACATAAAATAGCTTTGAGATAATGATAAATCAGGAAACTTATATATGTTTGGCTTGCCATCAAAAAGTGATTTTTCCTTTCCTGCGTAAGGAGAAACAAAATTTAAATCCAATATATTATTTGGAAAATCTTTAATGAGAAAAACTGTTGAATCTACCCATATTGCATCATGTATCGAAAGCAAATTAATTCTTAACAAGTCAGAAAATAATTGAATTGATATTTTTTTATTTTCATACAACTCAAATACTTCCTTATTCAATGTTGAGTATTGATTAAGATTATCGTTATTTAATAATATCACATTAAATCTTGTTGTTTCTTTTAATCTTTTGACACATTCTTTAACAATAAATGGCATAGTATCTTCATTAGAATTCCAAAAAACAAAAACAACATTTGACAATTTCTTTATAGTTCCTCGATTAAAATAATTTATAACTTTTGTTTTTCTAAAATACTTAAAATAAGCCTTGCAACTGGCATAATTGAGTTTTTTCAATTTTTGTTGTTCGTTTCCTCTATATAATCTGAACCTTATTTTACTAAAAATATAT
>CAUWDL010000067.1:0-7134 GCA_963557285.1 uncultured Bacilli bacterium
TGTTTTATTAAAAATGTGATTATGATCATACATTTTCACATTTTCACCAATTAGTGTATCATTTCCGATAATAATTTTTTCATGAGAATTAATCGAACAATCATTATTAAAAAATACTCTATCGCCAATAACAAGTTTCCCGCCATCGATATTTACTTCAAATCTTTTTCTAAAATGAACATTTTTTCCAAATTTAATTTTTTTGCCATAAATCAATTTAAGCCAAAGTTTTTTAAGAGAACAATTAATTCTTATAAATACTTTTTTAATAAAAATAAACATAATTACTTCCTCCTAAATAAAAATCCTAGCCCACACTTTGTTAATATAGATTTAATTCTTTTTAACGTTTTTTTCTTCTTAGAATACCATGTTGCACTTGCGTGGTGAATTGAAACTGTGTCTTCTCTTTTATCTATTTTATATGTATAAATATCTTTAGAACAAAATACATGCATCGGATAAATAGTTATAAAATCAAGTGAATATTTTTTATTTAAATCAATATCATCTATTTCTAATAATGTTTTAATAATCAAACTATTAGGTAAAATATTTTCTTTTCCGTTTATAATAAACGCATTATTTTCATAATAATTTAATATTTTTTTAAATAACGGATTCTCTCTTTTTGTTCCTATAACAGCTGTACAAACACTTTTAGTAGATTCACTAGAAACAAATGCATTATCATTTAAATATTTGTCAAAGTCACCAATTATTTCAACATCTGTATCTAAATAAATTCCTCCAAAAGTATATAAAACCCATATTCGTGCAACGTCTGCAACAAACGCAAATCTATGGCAATCATACGCTTCCTTAGCGAATTTAAAATTATCAATATCAAAATTTGTTTCATTCCATTCTTTGATTTCATAATCTGGAAGTTTTTTCTTCCGATCATTTATAAGTTTTAATACTTCTTGTGGTTTCTCTTTTTTTCCAAACCAACAATAATGAATTATTTTCGGAATTTTATTTTCTAGCATAACGAAACTCCTATCTATCTAATACTTTTTGATAATAATCTAGCAATTTAGCAGAAGAATATTTGATATCAAATTCTTCTTTTACGTTATTAATTCTACTATCAACTGATGAATTTTTTATTTGTTTAATCTTATCAGCCCAATTATCAACATTATCTATCGAAAGCATAAGAGCATTTTTAGATAGTAAAATTTCTTTAGATATATTATCCGAAAAAATGCAATTTAATCCATTTACTTGTGCCTCAGCTCCACTTACTGGTAAGCCTTCATATAAACTAGGTAATAAGAAGCAGTCAAATGCATTATAAAATTTTTCTGGCTTATTAGTGCTACTAATTAAAATAACATCATCATTAAGTTTATTAGCGTTTATAAACCCTTGTAATTTATCTTTTAAAGGACCATCGCCTACAATAAGGCCTTTTACATTACATTTATTATTTTTAAGTTTTAGTAATACTTTCAAGAAAAATATTTGATTCTTTTGAGCCATCATCCTTCCAACATTACCGATTAAAAATTCATCTTTTAATCCTAACTCATTTCTAGTTTGTTCTCTTAGGTCGTTATTAAAAGTAAATCGATTAAAATCAATTCCGTTATTAATTAACGTAACTTTTCCATTCTCGTATGCTTTATCACCAAACAACCATCGTCCAGCCAATTCGCTGCAAGCTAAATAATTAGTTGCATATTTTTTTGAAAATACTTTTAAAACATTTTTAATTAGATTCTTAATTTTCTCATTTTTGTTTGAAGTAGAATGAGAATGTGCAATTCTAACTTTTATTCCAGCTTTTTTTGCTGCTCTTAAAGTGAAAACACTTAGTGTGTTCATATTAGAGTGGACAATATCATAGTTTCCTTTTTCGAATATATTCTTTAATGCTTTCATATATTTAAAAGGATTTTTATAAGATGGGATAATAATTAAATTTCCACCAAGTTGATTTACAATTTTTTTGTTGATAATATCACATTCATTTTCAATAAGGAAATCAAATTCAACTTTTTCTCTATCGATAAATCTATATAAATTTATAATCATTGCTTCGACTCCGCCATTATTGCCTTTGCCAATAACTTGCGCAACTCTTATTTTCTTGTCCATAAACATACTCCTTATATATCGGATAAAAGCAAGCCATCGGCTTGCTTTTATATTACTTCTTCTTTTTAATATTTTTATTCATGAAATTAACAATTTTTTTGTTCTTATTAATTTCATCAAGTGGAACAATAAAGCCTGTCTTCGGATCAATATAGCGTTTATGATTTAATACTCTTATATAATCTTTATGCTGATTATATTCATGGTTGTTAAATTCAAGAAACTCTTGGAATGTATAACTATCTGTATCAACACCTTCAGACATAGATCTATCCAAAACAGCTTTTACGGTCATAAATAATATTTTAATGTCGAATACAATACTATAATTTGCAATATAGTAAAGATCATATCTTAATTTTTGCTCTTCACTACATCCAGCCTTAGTTTTAACTTGTTGTAAACCTGTAATTCCAGCCTTTACATTAAATCTATATTTAAATTCTGGATTGTTTTTAACATTTTCATCAACAACACTATGCATCCAAGCACGTGGACCTACAAAAGACATATCGCCTTTTAAAACATTCAGAACTTGAGGAATTTCATCAATTCTAAACGCTCTAATAAATTTTCCTACTCTTGTAACTCTAGCATCATTGCCTTTTTGCAAAAGCTTATTTGGATCAGCATCTATATACATGCTTCTAAACTTAAAAATTTTAAATGTTTTTAAATCTTTTGTATAACGTTCTTGTCTAAAAAATACTGGGCCTTTACTATCAATTTTAATTGCGATTGGAATTACAATCCAAACTGGGAGAGTTAAGATTAATAGTAATAATGAACAGCATATATCAAAAACTCTTTTGACGGCGCCTTCAACAAAATCAATTCTTAATGGCTTTTGTTCAAGTGACAAATAGCCTCCGATATCTTTTGTAGATGGTGATACAGAAATTACATCAAAGTAGGAATAGCATAGATAAATATCTTTATTAAAACATGAATTAAAATAAAGAAGAAATTTTTCCTTTGTTGTAACTTTTAATGTATCTAAAAGTAAGATTTGGTTGCAATAGCAAAACTTTTTAAAAACAATATCATCTAAATCACCATTAATTTCATAAAAAACAAATCTTACCTTTAATTTAGGATTGTTCTTTTCCATTAATTTTCTAGCTAATTTTTCAGCATCATCTTTTGGCCCAATTATCATAACAGCTTTTTCTTGATATTTATCAACTAAGAAAACTACAACTCTTACAATAAGTAAAATCACAGCGTAGATTGCCGCACTAAATAACGCGATAAAGAACCAATAACTAGCTCCTTCTTTATTTACTAAAGAGACTATAGAACCAGCAAATGCAAAAAATAAAATTGTCCATGTAAAGCTTCTTAATGAACTTGTAATCACTCCTTTATATAAAGAAAAGTTTTTTGAATGAAATTCAGTAAACATTAATATAAAGAAAATAAATAGCCAAATAAAGATATATAGAAGGTTATTTGGAAGTTGACTAAGTTTTAAATATTCTTGTAAATCGCCAGGAAGAAGGTTGCAAAAAAACAAGCCGATTGGTAAGCAAAGCAATGAAGCAATGATAATTACAATCTTCTCAATAATCGTCATCTTTCTTTTTAAAGATGAACAGTCGTTAATATATCGATCATCATCGTATATTGTCGATTCGTTAATTTCGTTTTCAAATTCTTTTTCGTTCATAAAATCACCTTAGTAGAAGTCTATACAACTTTTAAAGCCGTTTCAAACACTTATCTAAGAAATAACGATTTTATCACCATTTTTTATGGTTTTTTCATCTTTTTAGTTGAATTTATCGTCTTTTGTAAAGTCAATATCAATATGATCAAGATTATCTACATTTCTATTTATATTATTAATAATAGTCTTTTCCTTACGTTCACGCTTATATGTATCTATTAATTCTAATAAGCCAAGGAAACCACTAATAATAAAGAACGAACCTAAAATATAAGTAACAATAACGCTTGATTCATCAGTAAATACAAATAACACAATACCTAATGAGAAATAAAGGATCCCTATTATTGTAGTAACCCACCAACTCTTAATTTTAAATTTTCTTATGCCAAGTGAATTTATAAACTTTGATAATCCACTTATTAAGAAATAGAAGGCAAGAATTATTGTTACCATAACCATGGATGTTTCATGGTAACAAACTAAGAATATTCCTAAGGCTAGTGTCACAACTCCTTCTAAAGCAAAGAATCCAGTACCTATTATTAATCTGGTACTAAATATTGCAAATAGAAGCATAAAAGCTCCGATTGCAATCATAAATGACCCAGCAACAATGCCTAAACTACTAGAAAATGTATCAGGTGTACATAAAGCAAAAATACCTAAAGCAACCCATAACAAATTACATATAATAGATAGGATTTTATTCGCAAATGATTTTCTTTTCATATATATTCCCTCTATTGTATTTTATCACGTTACTTAAAAATTATGTTTTAATATAAACTTAAATTATTTCATAGGCGTTTCTTAAACTGCCATCATCAACTTTAATTTTTCCACAATAAGAAAATCCATATTTAATTAAAGCTTCATTCATTATTTTATTATCTCTATGTGTATCAATCCTTAAATGAGCTAAGTGTTTTCTAGAGTAATCAATTGCGGATTTAAGAGCGTGTTTAATTTTTCCATCAGTTGCGATGCGATGAATTACACCATATGTATCACTAGACATCCACTTGCCATCATAAATATCATGATAGGTTGGGTCATTACCAACCACATACACAAAAACACCATGTATAACATTATTTAATTTTATTACGAATAAATGTTCATTTTTAATGTCTTCAGTGATTAATGCAATATTTGGATAGCTATCGTTCCATTGCGTTGGATTACCATTCTCTTTCATATATTGTTTTGCAATTTCATAAATCTTCATTATTATTTTAATATCATTAATATTTGCTTTTTCGATACTTATATTATTCATTGATCACCTCATACTTAATTAATAACTAGATTACTATCTTTTTCATTTAAATAAAATAGTTTAATGCTACGTAATGTTAATTATATGGTAAAATTTAAATACAAAAGAGGGAATACAAATGAAATATTGTAAAAATTGTAACGCTGAATATAGCGATAGCACAAATTTTTGTCCAAATTGTGGAAAGCAGTTGATTGAATTAGAATCAACTGAAAAGCTAAATACTATGAGTGCTCAAAATCAAACCTACATTTCTGATAATTCACATAATAATTGTGTTGATAAAGATAGCACTGGATTAGTACTAGGTATTTTGTCAATTTGTCTAGGCATTACAACAGGGCTAATTGGTTTGATATGCGGAATTATTGGACTTATTACATCAAAAACATCTCAAGCTAAAAAATTAAATATTATTGGCACATTAATAAGTTCAATAATAATCATAGGTGAAATTATAATAATATCAATTGCATTTATGTATACGTATTCTATGTAAAAAAATACCAGTTTTGCTAAACTGGTATTTTTTAATGAGATGCAGCAAACCAAGAAACGCCAATAATAAATAACATCACACTATAAATTATAACGCTTACAAGATTTATTAGGCCTTTCTTAGAGTCTTTTTCATCTTTGTATTCAAGTAAGCCAAATGGTATACAGCCTAAAGCTAATAGTCCACTTATAAACGCAAAGACAGAGCCAACTCTAATCGATCCTAAAAAAGTCATGCATCCTATAAAGAATAATAAAGAAACAATCGAAAGCAAGATTAATAAACAAAGCTCATTTCTATGCGCTTTAATCATCTCATTATCCAATCTTCTTCCGCAATGTGGGCAAATTTTAAAATCATCTTCTAAAATAGCTCCACACTTTGGACATACTCTCTCTTTAGATTTTTCTTCGTTTTCATCCACCTTTTCTTCAACATTTTCTTCAATTTTTTCACTAGACATATTATTCGCCTCCTAAAAAATGAATAAATAAATTTTAATATGTAGGTAATTGCTTACAATAATATTATCGCACATAGATATTTTTTTAAAAGAATAATGATAATTTTTAATAAATTTTCAAAGAAGACTGTTTTGTTCTAAAATTAAATTAAAACAACGCAATATTAAGCTTTTTTAGATTCATCATTAAATAAATCTTCAATAGCTTTATTAAGAATAATCTTCGTATCATCATCTAAATTTTCATCTATTTGACCAGTAAAATCATCTAATGAAAATAAATTTGGATCGAATAAACGTTTTAATCCTTCACCTATATTTTCAAGTGTTTCAACTTGTTTTCTTCTTGAGGAATGTTCAAAAACTTCTACAGCACAAAAGCCTCTATCTTCCTTTGAACGAACAGAACATTGTAATTTAAACAATAATTCTAAAAATCTTTCGCGTTGTTTGTCATCTTGAAAAACAAATCCACCTTCTTTAAGAAAGTCAAAAACATCCTTAATATCTTTTCTATATACATATGTTAAGCGATAAAGGAAAATCGATTTATCTAAATCATGAATATACTCATTGAAGAAATTAATTAAATCGACCTTAACCATTGGATTAATTAAAACTGCTTCTGGATCATCAGCAAAATTTAAAAATTCTTCAAGTGAATCTGGTACATAGAAATCTTTCCCTCTTTGCTTTTCTAACAATTCTTCTAAATATTTGTCTTGTTTTGGCCCAAAGTAAAAATGAATTATATAATCATCATTACTTTTTTTAACTACATAGCCTTCCTTTTCTAAATCCTCAGTAATTTTGCTTCTTTCTTCAAGATCATTTAAATAATCCTCGTAAGTTAAATTTGGAAAGTATTTTTTTAATATTATGTAAAAATCTCTTTCGTTAATTAAGCCATAAAGTGCAGCAGCAGCTTGATAAGCTTTTGTTAAATCATTATTTATCATAATTTACTCCTCTTTATCAATATTTTAATATAAAACTAAATCTTATTTAATATCTAAAATAAGTTTATAATAATAAATAAGAAGAAAGCATTATTCTAATGTGCCTCACCAATCTTAGATTCATAATTTTTAAGAAATTATTCAAATGAAGATAAT
>CAUWDL010000068.1:0-6698 GCA_963557285.1 uncultured Bacilli bacterium
ATAGAAGTTAATTTTGTGAATATTAGAGATTATACTTTGGACAAATATAAAAGATGTGATACTCCTCCTATCGGTGGTGGAGCTGGTCTTATTTTAAAATGTCAGCCAATAATTGATGCTTTACAAGCTAATTCTTCAAAAGATGCTCATAAAATTATAATGAGTCCACGTGGAAGAACATTTAATCAAAAAATAGCTCAAGAATTTGCTTCAAAATACAATGAATTAGTTATTCTTTGTGGACATTATGAAGGAATAGATGAGCGTGTTTATAAATATTTTGATGAAGAAATTTCAATTGGTGATTTTATTTTAACTGGAGGTGAAGCTGCTGCTATTTGTATTATTGATAGTATTTCTAGATTACTTGATGGGGTAATTTCAAAAGAAAGTATTATCGATGAAAGCTTTTCAGATTCTTTACTAGAATATCCTCAGTTCACTGAACCTTACAATTTTAACGAAGATTATGTACCAGATATTTTGTATTCAGGGAATCACACCGCAATAAATAAGTGGAGAAAAAAAGAATCTTTAAAACTAACAAAAGAAAAAAGAAAAGATCTTTTTGATAATTATAATTTTACCAAACAAGATCTTAAATTATTGCAAGAGTTAGAAAGTGGAGAAACTCCAAAATGGGAAATCGACGCCCTCGTAAAAGGCAAGAAATTCATCAAAGGAAAATAATTATTTACTTAAATTTCTTTTGAAACATGCCATTCTTAGGCATGTTTTTCATTTGCTTCATCATCAATTTCATCGAATCATAGCGTTTTAAAACTTTATTAACATCAGCATTAGTTTTGCCTGATCCTTTAGCGATTCTAACTTTTCTAGAGTTTTTTAAAATTTCAGGATGTGCTCTTTCTTCTAAAGTCATTGAATTGATGATAGTTTCAAAATCCTTCATTTCTTTTTCTGCTTTAGATAACTGGTCAGGAGTAATTTTTGGAGCTCCTGGAATAAGTTTAATTAATCCACCTAATGAGCCTAGTTTTTGTACTTGTTTCATTTGATTAAGCATATCATCAAGTGTAAAGTTTCCGCTAATAAATTTTTTGACACCTTTTTTAGCTTCTTTTTCATCTATATTTTCAGAAACTTTATCAATTAATGATAAAACATCTCCCATTCCAAGGATTCTTTCAGCCATTCTATCTGGATAAAAAATATCTAAATCCGCTATTTTTTCACCAACACCAATAAATTTTATTGGCACACCTGTTACATGTGCAATGCTTAATGTAGCGCCGCCTCTTGAGTCACCATCCATTTTAGACATAACAACGCCAGTTAAGCCTAATGTTTCATTAAATGCTTTTGCAACATTAACACTATCTTGTCCAGCCATAGCATCTGTTAATAATAAAATTTCATCTGGATTAATAGTATGTTTTATATTTTTTAGTTCAAGCATTAATGGTTCATCAATTTGTAAACGCCCAGCAGTGTCTATAATCAAAACATCATAATGATCATTGTACGCTTTTTCTTTCGCTTTATTCGCAATTTCAACAGGATCTGCATCAGATCCCATATTAACTAAATCAATAGAAAGTGAGTCAGCTAATTGAGAAAGTTGTTCAATAGCTGCTGGACGATAAACATCACAAGCAGCAAGTAATACTTTTTTATTAAGCTTATTTTTCATTAAATTAGAAAGTTTTGCAGCTGTGGTTGTTTTACCACTTCCTTGCAAACCTACTAGCATAATAATAGTTGGTTTATTTTTATTGTATTTTAACTCACAATTATCGCTTCCCAAAAGCTCAATAAGTTCATCTCTAACAATTTTAATAACCATTTCACCTGGATTAAGTTTATCGAACACTTTTTCTCCAAGTGCTTTTTCTTTAATATTATTTATAAAATCTCTAACAACCTTATAATTAACATCAGCCTCTAAAAGTGCAATACGCACTTCTTTGAGCATTTCGTCCATATTATTTTCTGTTAATTTTGATTGTCCTTTTATTTTTTTAATAACTTTCGAAAATTTATCTTGTAAAGCTTCAAATGCCATATTATAACTCCTTTAAGCGTTTAACTTTTTCTTCACTAGTTAAAGAATTGTCATTTAAAATATTGTACGTATTTTTGAATTTATCATTCAAATGTAATTTATTTTCATAATAAAGCAATTTTTCTTTAGCGTGCTCAATTGCATCACTAACAGCACTACGACTAATGCCAAGTTCCTCGCTTATTTCCGCTAAAGACAGATTATATTGAAAATAATCAACTAATATAATCGATTGTCTATCAGTTAATAATGGCTTATAAATAATTAACAATTCGTTAATATAATCAAATTCATTCATCTTCTTTAATTAATCCACTACATAAGCCATATAAATATTTATCTAAGTCAAATTCTTCTAAATCTTCAACTTTTTCACCAAGACCTACAAATCTGACAGGTATTCCTAATTCTTCTCTAATAGCCAGAATAATTCCACCCTTACTTGTACCGTCCATTTTGGTAATAACAATGCCAGTAACATCAATCAAATCTTTAAACGCTTTTGCTTGCAAAACTCCGTTTTGACCGGTAGTTGCATCTATTATAAGAAAGCATTCAGGCTTTCTATTAATTATTTTTTCAACTACTTTTTCAATTTTTTTAAGTTCATCCATCAAATTCTTTTTGTTTTGAAGACGCCCTGCTGTATCTACAATAATTAAATCTGAATTATTATTTTTACCTGTTGTGACACCCTTATAAGCAACGCTTGCTGGATCCTCATTTTCAGTGCCAGTAACGATATCAATATTAAGGCGATCAGCCCAAACTTGTAATTGTTCTTTCGCACCAGCTCTAAAAGTATCTGCAGCAACTAATGTTATCTTCTTGCCTAGATCTTTATAATGATTAGCTAATTTAGCGATTGTAGTTGTTTTCCCAACGCCATTAACACCAACCATAATTAAAACTTGTGGTAAATTATCAAAAGAAAGCTCATTAACGATATCATCCCCTTCTTTCATATAATTTAAAAACATACGGTCAACTAAAAGTTCATTAATATCTTTAGCTGAAGATATACCTTTTTCTTTAGAATATTTTAATAAATCATCTAAAATGTTAAGAGTAAAAGAAACTCCACAGTCAGCCTCAATTAAAATTTCTTCTAATTCGCTAAAATATTCTTCATTAATAGTTTTATATTTTTTAGCTAATTCATCCAATTTATTTGAAAAATTTTTACGAGATTTTTCAAGTGCCTTGTCATATTTATCTAAGCTTTCTTCCTGCTTTTTTTCATCCATTTGTTCTTTATCAGGCAGATTTTTATTGTCTTTTTTTGAAAATTTTTCTTTCAAAAATTTAAAAAGTCCCATCTTGTTTCTCCTTATAGAGTTGCTTTTTTCTTTAAGGCATCCTCTGCGGCTTTTTGCTCAGCAGCCTTTTTACTTTTGCCAACGCCTCTTCCTAAAGTTAGGTCGTTAAATCTAACTTCAATAGTAAATGTCTTGTCGTTGGATGGCCCTTTTTCATCAACAACAACATATTCTACGCTTCTTCTGTATTCAGCTTGCATAGCTTCTTGCAAAATACTTTTAAAGTCTTTAATTTCTTTTAATGTAAAATTTTTAACATCATCGCCATAAATTTTCTTAATAAAATTAGAAGTAAATTCAATGCCTTGATCTAAATACATTGCACCAATTACAGCTTCAAAAATATCTTCCAAAATCGATTTATTATGAATAGCAGCTTCTACAGTTAATGAATGACCGGCTCTAATAAAATCACCATAATTTTCTCTTGTTGCTAATTTCGCGAGATAATTTGTTTGTACTAAAAAACTTTTTGATTTAGTCAAATCACCTTCACGCATTTCAGGATGTTCCTTATAGAGCAAGCTCGCAATAACAAATCCCAATACACTATCACCCATAAATTCTAATCTCTCGTAATCTAAATGATGTGTGTTTGCGTCACTATTAAAGGATGAGTGTGTAAAAGCTCTTACATAAATGTCTGGATTGGTGGTTTTTATATTATATTTATCAAAAAATAATTTAATATCCTTCACCGCTCAATTCCTCTTTTATTTTATTAACTATATCTACAGTACCCAATTTATATGCGTTTTCTAGCGCGCTTAGAAACGATTGCTTATCACTACTTCCATGGGCTTTTATAACAATACCATTTACACCTAACAATAATGCACCAGCAACATTTTTGTAATCCATCTTCGTTTTAATTCCGTCAATACCCTTGCGTGATAACAAATAGCCAATCTTTGAAAAAACATTTCTTTTAAACGCAGTTTTTATCATTGACGACATTGCTTTAGCAGTTCCTTCTACAGATTTAAGAAAGATATTTCCAGTAAATCCATCAGTTACTAAAACATCAATATCACCAAATAGCGGATCTCTTCCTTCTATATTTCCTTTAAAATTAATGAGTTTGTTTTCTTTTAATAATTGATATGCTTCTTTAGTAACTTCATTGCCTTTTTCTTCTTCGGTACCATTATTGAGCAAGCAAACCTTAGGGTTCTTTTCACCATAAATTGTTGAGTAATATAGTGAACCCATTATAGCGAATTGATTAATTTCTTCTTTAGTATTTGCGCTATTAGCTCCCAAATCACATACTACAAATTTCTTATTGTCTTTAATAGTAGGAAACGAGGTAATTAAACATGGTCTTGTAATTTTTGGTAAACGTTTTATTTTGAAAATTGCAGCGCTTAAAATAGCGCCAGTACTACCTGCGCTTATTAGCCCGTCGCACTTATTTTCTAAATAAGTTTTAATACTCACCATCAAGCTAGAATCTGCTTGTTTCAATGCTGTCATTGGATCAACATCCATTGGTAGCACTGTCTGACTTTCTACTAAATGAATTTTTTCATTTTCGCTAAATTCACTTAATTTATTTAATTCACCAACTAAAAATAATTCAACGTCTTTATGTATTTTTAAAAATTCTTTAATTGCTGGGATGGTAGCTAACAAACCATTATCTCCACCCATCATATCGATAACAAATTTCATTTTTTTCTTTCCTCAATGCACCATTATTTTAACATATTTAAGCATTCTCTTAAATACTAATAAAAAGCATAAAAGACTCTCACATTGAGAGTCTTTTCATTGTTGAAAATTAATTAATATTATTCAATGCCAACAATATATGAATAAACAGGTTGATTTCCGAATCTAATATCTAAATCACAATCCTTATATTCTTTTTCAACATAAGATTGTACTTTTTCCATATCAGCATCTGTTGCAACATCTTCACCTAATAAAATCGTGATTACTGAACTGTCTTCATTTACCATATTTTTTAATAAGTCTTTTAATGCGTCAAATTTATCTTTATGGCAAGAAATAATATCTTTTGTGTTAATAATACACATATATTCATCTTTAGTAACTTTGACACCATTAACTTCAGTATCTTTAATTGCATATGTAATTTGGCCAGATTGAACAGTGTCAATAGCTTCAATCATAGCTTTTTCATTCATATCAAATGTAGCACTTGGATTAAAATTCATCGCAGAGACAATTCCTTGCATGATTGTTTTTGTAGGAATAACTTTAACATTTACTTTGCCATCAAGAACATCCTTTGCTTGATTTGCAGCCATAATAATATTTCCGTTATTAGGTAAAATAAATACATTTTTAGCATTTGCTTTTTCAATCATCGATAAGAAATCATTAGTTGATGGATTCATTGTTTGACCACCACTTACAATATACTCAACACCAACTTGATTAAAGAATTCGTCAATTCCTGATCCGCTACTAGTTGCAATTAAAGCATATTCTTTTTGTGGTTCTTTCTCTTCGCATTTTGGAGCAGCTAATGGCGCTTTATTTAATTCACTAGCAGCCATATGAGTTCCGTTTTTATTTGCTTCATTAAATAAAATTTCGTTATGTTGCTCAGTCATGTTTTCACATTTCAATTTAACAAACTCACCAAATTGTTGTGCGTAATTGAATATATCACCAGGTTTTAATGTGTGGACATGGACTTTAACTATATCATCATCTTGAACAACAACTAAAGAATTTCCATGAGCTCCTAAAACGCTAGTAAATCTATTCTTATTGAAAGTTTTTTTAACATCATCTGGTCCTAACCTTAAGATAAATTCCGTACAATATCCAAATTCTTCAGCTTCATCTTCTGCAGCAATTTGAGCAGCACCCTTTGTTTCAAGAGCAGTTGCTTCGTTTCTTTCAATTACTTCGCCAAGAATAGCGCTTTGCATGCCTTCTAATATCTTAATCAAACCAGCGCCACCGCTATCGACAACGCCAACTTCTTTCAATACAGGTAGCAAATTAGGTGTTCTTTCTAGTGATGCTCTCGCCTCTGTTAATAGAATATCAAAAGCTTCCTCAATAGACATTTTTGGTGTTACTTCATTTAATAATTTCTCTGAACTCTCTCTGATAACTGTAAGGATCGTTCCTTCAACTGGTTTAATTACAGCTTTATAAGCTACTTTTCTACCATTATAGAAAGCCTCAGCTAAATCCGTAGCGTCCATCTTAATTTTGTTTTCTAAACTATCAGCAAACCCTCTAAAGATTTGACTTGTAATAACTCCGCTATTTCCTCTAGCACCCATTAAAAGACCTTTTGAAAACGTCTTGCCTATTTGATATAAATCATCATCTGTTCGATTACAGACTTCTTTCATGCCACTAGT